>NZ_WIVQ01000027.1:0-55903 GCF_009600545.1 Pseudomonas sp. FSL R10-1339
CCACCCTGGGCCTGGACCCGGGCCTGCGCACCGGTTGCAAGATTGCCGTGGTCGATGCCACCGGCAAGCTGCTGGAGTACGCCACCGTGTACCCGCACGTGCCGCACAACAAGTGGGACCAGACCATTTCGGTCATGGCCGCCCTGTGTGCCAAGCATTCGGTCGATCTGATTGCCATTGGCAACGGCACTGCCAGCCGCGAAAGCGACAAGCTGGTGATCGATCTGATGAAAAAATACCCGGCCCTGAAAGTCACCAAAGTGATGGTGTCCGAGGCCGGTGCTTCGGTGTACTCGGCATCGGAACTGGCAGCCAAGGAATTCCCGGATCTGGACGTTTCGATCCGTGGCGCCGTATCGATCGCCCGCCGCCTGCAAGACCCGCTGGCCGAACTGGTGAAAATCGACCCTAAATCCATCGGTGTCGGCCAGTACCAGCACGACGTGTCCCAGCTCAAGCTGGCACGCGGCCTGGACGCTGTGGTTGAAGACTGCGTGAACGCCGTGGGCGTGGACGTGAACACGGCTTCGGTAGCACTGCTCGCGCGAATTTCGGGCCTCAATGCCACACTGGCGCAAAATATCGTGGCTCACCGCGACGAAAACGGTGCATTCAAAACCCGTGCAGCGCTGAAAAAAGTCAGCCGTCTGGGCGAAAAAACCTTCGAGCAGGCGGCAGGTTTCTTGCGCGTGATGAATGGCGACAATCCGCTGGACAGCTCGGCGGTTCACCCCGAAGCCTACCCGCTGGTCAAACGCATCGCTACGGACACCGAGCGGGACATCCGCTCGCTGATCGGCGACGCCGGGTTCCTCAAGCGTCTTGATCCGAAGAAATTCACCGACGAGACCTTCGGCCTGCCGACGGTGACCGATATTCTCCAGGAGCTGGAGAAACCAGGCCGCGACCCGCGCCCGGAGTTCAAGACCGCCGAGTTTCAGGAAGGTGTCGAAGACCTCAAAGACCTGCAACTGGGAATGATCCTGGAAGGCGTGGTGACCAACGTGACCAACTTCGGGGCTTTCGTCGATATCGGCGTGCACCAGGACGGTCTGGTGCATATCTCGGCCTTGTCCGAGAAATTCATCAAGGACCCGCGCGAAGCCGTGAAAGCCGGTGATGTGGTGAAGGTCAAGGTCATGGAAGTCGACATCCCGCGCAAACGCGTAGGCCTGTCGATGCGCATGAGCGACACCCCGGGCGAGAAAATCGACGGTGCTCGCGGCGCACGTCCGGGCTCGGCCCCGCGCCAGCAAAGCTCGGCACCGCGCAAGGAGAGCGTTGCCGCCGCACCGACCAATAACGCCATGGCCTCGTTGTTCGCCAACGCCAAACAGTTGAAGAAACGCTGATGGCCATCCCGGACGGCCTGACCCAAAGCGCCTTCAGCCAGTTGCTCGGCTGCCGCGTGCAATCGCTGGAAGACGGTGTGGCGCATGTTGCGCTGAGCCTGGAGCCGCAATTGCGCAACCGCGCCGGCAAGTTGCACGGTGGTGTGTTGTTCAGCCTGGTGGACATCAGCATGGGCCTGGCCTGTTCCAGCACCCATGGCTTCGATCAGCAGAGCGCGACCATTGAGTGCAAAATCAACTACATTCGCGCGGTGGCTGAAGGCGAAGTGCTATGTATCGCCAAGGTCATCCACCCCGGGCGACGCACGCTGGTCGTCGAAGCGGATGTTATGCAGGGCGACAAGCTGGTCGCAAAAGCACAAGGCACGTTCGCTGTCCTGTAGCGGCCAACGGCTGATTTGAGTTAATTTCGGCACTGCCAATGCAGTGCCGAAATGCGCTTGGAGCGCCGCGGCGCCGAATCAGGGACGGAACTGAGCGATGCCAACAAAACCAGGCGACCACGCCAGTTTCAACTTCACCCTTGTAGACCGTCCTGACCACCCCCATATTGGGGCGACTGACGCGTGAAGGAATCCAACTTGAGCCAACTTCTCAACCGCCGCCTGGCTCTGCTCAGCGAGCGCGCCAACCTCTCTCTTCTGGAGCAGTGCCTGCACGGCATCGAGCGCGAATGCCTGCGCGTCACGGCCGATGCTCGCCTGGCGCAAACCCCGCACCCGGAAGAACTGGGCTCGGCCCTGACCAACGATCAAATCACCACCGACTATTCCGAGTCGCTGCTGGAGTTCATCACCCCGGCCCTGCCTGATCCGGCGCAGACGCTGGCCAGCCTCGACAAGATCCACCGCTTTGCCTACAGCAAGCTCGGTAACGAGTTCCTGTGGAGCCCTTCGATGCCGTGCCCGTTGCCGGCCGAAGAAGACATCCCGATTGCCTACTACGGCACGTCCAATATCGGACAGCTCAAGTACGTTTACCGCAAGGGCCTGGCCCTGCGCTACGGCAAGACCATGCAGTGCATTGCCGGCATCCACTACAACTTCTCCCTGCCAGAGGCCCTGTGGCCAGTGCTGATGCAGGCAGAGGGTTTTGTCGGCACCGAGCGCGATTATCAGTCCGACGCCTATATCGCCCTGATTCGTAACTTCCGTCGCTACAGCTGGCTGCTGATGTACCTCTTCGGTGCTTCGCCTGCGCTGGATGCGGGCTTTTTGCGCGGTCGTTCGCACCAGTTGGAGCAACTGGATGCCGACACGCTCTACCTGCCCTATGCCACCAGCCTGCGCATGAGCGACCTGGGCTATCAGAGCAACGCCCAGGCAGGCCTGACGCCGTGCTACAACAACCTCGACAGCTACACCGACAGCCTGCGCAAGGCAGTGGCCACACCTTATCCGCCGTATGTAGAAATCGGTACGCACAAGGATGGCGAGTGGGTGCAGTTGAACACCAACATCCTGCAGATCGAAAACGAGTACTACTCCAACATTCGCCCCAAGCGCGTGACCTACACCGGCGAGCGGCCGATCCAGGCCCTGGTGTCCCGTGGCGTGCAGTACGTTGAAGTGCGCCTGCTGGATATCAACCCGTTTCTGCCGGTGGGCATCGATTTGCCTGAAGCGCGTTTTCTGGACGCCTTCCTGCTGTATTGCGCGCTGCAAGACAGCCCGCAGTTCGACAGCGCAGGCTGTGGCAGCTGCTCTTCCAACTTCCTCAGCGTAGTCAAGGAAGGTCGCCGTCCGGGCCTGCAATTGCAGCGTGATGGCGCAGCCGTTGACATGAAGGAATGGGCTACCGAGCTGCTGGAAAAAATCGCGCCGCTGGCCGCCTTGCTCGACCAGAGCCAGGGTGGCGATAACCACAGCAAGGCAGTCGACGAACAGCTGGCGAAGATCAAGGACGTGTCGCTGACGCCGTCTGCCAAAGTGCTGGCCAGCATGGCCGAGCACAAGGAGAGCTTCGCTCAGTTCTCGATGCGCCAGAGCCTGGCCCATGCCGAGTTCTTCCGCAGTGAACCGTTGAGTGCTGAAGATCAGGCTGCGTTTGAAGAGAAAGCGCGCAAGTCACTGCTCGAGCAGGCCGAGACCGAACAAACGGAAGAAGGCGACTTCGACCTGTTTGTGGCTTCGTACCAGGCGAGTATTTTGGCGATCAGTAACTAGGCAGATCAAAAGCCCCTCACCCTAGCCCTCTCCCGGAGGGAGAGGGGACAGACCGGTGGTGTTCGTGCGAGCGCGGGCGGTCAGTTCCTACGCCCACTGAGGCAAGGGACGGCTTACGGGTTTTACAGCAAAGCGTACTGTGCACCGTCACTGAAAAAACAGTGACCGGGCCTGGAAACCCGGGTAACAATATTCGCCTTAATGCCATCAATCCCTGTTTTTATGTGCTATGGCGGCTGTACGCGGGAGGTCTTCGGACCTGCCGGGTTCCTATTGTCCCGGTTTCCAGCCTGCGTACAGCTGCCACCTTCGCCTGGAAACGAAAGTGACAGCTCTTAATTACTTTAGGAGCGCGCTAAATGGCTGATCATCCCCCAATCAAAACTCTCGGCACTGTCACCTTCGGCCCCTGCGGCCAAGACAACCACGAGCTGTTCCGCGTCAACCCCGACATACCGCTGCGCCAGGCGCTGGAGCAGGTGTCGGCGTTGCTTTATTGCGCAAAAAAACTGGCGCTGGATGCCGCGCTGGACAAGAACTGCGAGCGCCATGCCTGGGCTTCACATTACTTGTGCGACATGGGCAAGGCGGTAATAGATGATGTGTGTTTGCGGGAGTTTTGACGGGGCTTGTTGAGCACCGCAGTTGCAGTTATCCGTAGCAGCTGACGAGTGGAACGAGGCTGCGTTCGGTTGCGCAGCGACCGTAAAACCAGAGTTCCAAGTTTAACTGGCACACCACGGTGTTTGACTTTACGACGGCTTCGCCGCCGAACGCAGCCTCGTTCCACTCGTCAGCTGCTACGAATCTTCTCCAGCCCAGAGCCTGAACAGCTGGCGCCTTACAGCGCTTTCTCAAAGATCTTCGAGTTACGCTGGTAGTTGTACAGCGACGCCCGCGCCGCCGGCAGGCGCTCTACACCGCTAGGCTCAAACCCGCGCTCACGGAACCAGTGAGCAGTGCGCGTGGTTAACACGAACAAGGTTTTCAGCCCCTGGGCACGGGCGCGGTTTTCAATACGTTCGAGCAACTCATCGCCACGACGGCCATGACGGTACTCCGGGTTCACCGCCAGACACGCCAGCTCCCCCGCATCCGAATCGGCAATCTGGTACAGCGCCGCACAGGCGATGATCATGCCTTCGCGCTCCACCACACTGAACTGTTCGATCTCACGCTCCAGCACTTCACGCGAACGACGCACCAGGATCCCCTGCTCTTCCAGCGGGCTGATCAATTCAAGCAGGCCGCCGACGTCTTCAATCGCCGCCTCCCGCGTAACTTCAAATTGTTCTTGCGCCACCAGCGTACCGCCACCGTTACGGGTGAACAGCTCGGTCAACAGCGCACCGTCTTCGGCATAACTGACGATATGGCTACGAGCCACGCCGCCACTGCAGGCCTCGGCGGCGGCTTCCAGCAATTCGGCCTGGTAGTCACTGCCCAGACGTTTCATATGCGCCGGCACCTGTTGTGGACGCAACTCACGCACCAACCGCCCTTCGGCATCGAGCAAACCCGATTCAGCACCAAACAGCAGCAGTTTGTCCGCCGCCAGGTCGATGGCGGCACGGGTGGCGACGTCTTCACAGGCCAAATTGAAAATCTCACCGGTGGGCGAGTAACCCAAGGGCGACAGCAGCACAATCGAACGCTCATCGAGCAGGCGGTTGATGCCCTTGCGGTCCACCCGGCGCACTTCGCCGGTATGGTGAAAATCCACACCGTCGAGCACGCCGATCGGCCGCGCAGTGACCAGGTTGCCGCTGGCTACGCGCAGACGCGAACCCTGCATCGGCGAAGACGCCATGTCCATCGACAAGCGCGCTTCAATCGCAATGCGCAGTTGCCCGACAGCATCGATCACGCATTCGAGCGTTGATGCATCGGTGACACGCATGCCCTTGTGGTAATACGGCACCAGGCCACGCGCCTCAAGGCGGCTGTCGATCTGCGGGCGCGAACCGTGGACCAGCACCAGACGCACACCCAGGCTGTGCAACAGCACCAGGTCGTGGACGATATTGCCAAAGTTGGGGTGTGCCACACCGTCGCCAGGGAGCATGACAACAAAGGTGCAATCGCGGTGGGCATTGATGTAGGGAGACGCGTGACGCAACCAGTTAACGTAATCGTGCATAACCAGAGCCTGTAGAAAATAAATCGCCTAAAAAGGGCTAGAACAGCAAACGCACAACGGGCTGATGGCTATCGTCGAAACATTGTTGGCAACACGCGGCTCTCCTTGTGGATAAATCGTATGGGTATCTTCACTATTTCAGACAATAGTGTTCGATCAATTGAGTCAGTAGACGTACTGTCGGCTGCAAACGTGACATTTCCAGGTATTCCCCTGGTTGATGCGCACAGGCGATGTCACCCGGGCCCAATACCAGCGTTTCGCAACCAAGCTGCTGAAGATAAGGCGCTTCGGTGCCAAACGCTACTGCTTGCGCACGATGCCCGGTGAGGCGCTCAGCCACGCGCACCAACTCGGCATCGGCATCCTGCTCGAAGGGCGGCACTCCGGCGGCAATGGGCGCGAAATCGATCTTCACCTGATGACGCTCGGCCAGGGGTTGCAGCTTGCTGCGGATAATGGCCCGCAGCGCATTCGGGTCCATGCCCGGCAGCGGGCGCAGGTCAAATTCAAGCGAGCACTGGCCGCAAATCCGGTTGGGGTTGTCGCCGCCATGGATACAGCCAAAGTTAAGGGTCGGTTGCGGCACGCTGAACTGCGGATTGCGGTACTCATTGAGCCACTGCTGACGCAACCCCTTAAGTTCGCTGATCGCGTCGTGCATGGCCTCCAGCGCGCTGTGGCCCAGGCTTGGGTCGGATGAGTGACCGCTCTGCCCGAGGATCTCGATGCGCTCCATCATCACGCCCTTGTGCATGCGGATCGGCTTGAGCCCGGTCGGTTCACCAATCACCGCAGCACGGCCCAGCGGGCGACCAGCTTCGACCAGCGCCCTGGCCCCGGCCATCGAAGTTTCTTCGTCACAGGTGGCCAGAATCAGCAGTGGCTGCTTGAAGGGCTGATCGAGCAAAGGCCGCACTGCTTCGATCACCAGCGCAAAAAAGCCCTTCATATCGCAACTGCCAAGGCCAACCCAGCGGTTATCGACCTCTGTCAGCTTGAGCGGATCGGTCTGCCACAGCGCTTCATCGTAGGGCACGGTGTCGCTGTGCCCGGCCAGCACCAGCCCGCCGGGGCCACTGCCAAAACTGGCGAGCAAATTGAATTTGCCGGGGCTGACCTGCTGGATATCGCAGTTGAAACCCAAATCGCCAAGCCAGCTGGCCAGCAAATCGATCACCCCGCGGTTGGACTGATCCAGTGTCGGCTGGGTGCAACTGACCGACGGTGCGGCGATCAAGGCAGCGAACTGCTCTTTCATGGAAGGTAAGGGCATGCGCTGACTTCCTGTAGGCGGGGCGAGGCCCATCATAGAGCTATCTGCGCCGCAGAATAAACCCTCGCGGCCCGCCGGGGCGGCGAGTCCTGTACACTGCACGGCCTTGGCAGCCACACTTTTTCCCGGCTGCGCAACCGTTCCTGGATTTTCCGGCCATGCAAAAAGAAACCGAAATCAAACTGCGCGTCAGCCGCGAAACCCTCGCCGCCTTGCGCGAGCACCCTTTGCTGAAAAAGCGCAACAAAAGTGGCTGGGAAAGCCGTGAGTTGTTGAACCAGTACTTCGATACACCTGAGCGCGACCTGGCCAAGGCCAAGGTTGCCCTGCGCCTGCGCCGTGATGGCGAAGACGTGATCCAGACCCTCAAGACCCGCGGCGAAAGCGTTGCTGGCCTGTCCGTACGCAACGAGTACGACTGGAACCTGCCCAAAGCCAAGCTCGATATCAAGAAGCTCGACGGCGAATGCTGGCCACAAGAGCTGGCCGAGCTGGACAAAAAAACTCTCAAGCCCATTTTCACCACGGATTTCGTACGCGAACGTGCTGAAATTTCCTGGGGCCGTGGCAAAGCCAAAGTGGTCATCGAAGCCGCTCTGGACCTGGGCCATGTGATTGCCGGCAAGCAGAAGGAAGAAATCTGCGAGCTGGAGCTCGAACTGCGCGAAGGCGAGCCGTCTGCCCTGCTGGAACTGGCCGCCGAACTGGCCGAGAAGCTGGCCCTGATGCCGTGTGATATCAGCAAGGCCGAGCGCGGCTATCGCCTGTTCGACGCCAACAGCTACGCCGTCACCCTGCCAGCCCCGGTGCTGGCGCCAGAAACACCCCTGGACGATGCCTTCGCCGCCCTGGCCTGGCACTTGCTGGGCAATAGCCAGCGCCTGGCCGAGCAGTATCGCTTCAATGGCCACTGGCGTTTGCTGCAAGACTGGGTTCAGCAATTGATCGACCTGCGTGCACTGGTCAGCAGCCTGGGTCAAGCCGCACCACGTCAGTCCACCAGCGCCTTGCGCGCTGCGCTGGACGCTCTGCTGGAAGACTGGCGCCCGCTGGTGCAGATCGGTCAGGACGACGAAGATGTGCGCAAAGCCGCACCGGAGCAGTTCCTCGAGGAACTGGAAGACCCGCGCTGGGGCCAGTTCTCCCTGAACACTTCGCGCTGGTTGATGGAGCGCAGCTGGACTGTGGACCGTGGCACCACCCGGGGCAACCGCCAGGGCGCTGCGCAGCTGCAAAGCTGGTTGCCACGGTTGTTGTCGGACGAAGCGATTGCCTTGCGTCTGAACCGCTACCAGCAGCAACCCGAAGACCTGGCCGAGCAACTGCCGCGCATCGAGCGTATTCAGGCCTGGCTGCGTCTGGCGCGTAACGTGCTGGAAATCCCGGAACTGGACCGTCTGTACGGCGAGATGAACAAGCTGCAGGAACTGGCCAACCTGCCGATTTCTGAAGACGCCGAGAGCAACGACGAACTGCTCAACGCCCGCAAGCAGCAAGCCATCGCCGTGTACCAGAACCGCGCCTGGAAGACCCTGCTGCGCGCTTAAGCGCCCGGCCTGTGTCCCTCAGCGCCTGCTGAGGGACATTCCTGCCTTACTTCGTGCCCTTGGGCATGTCCGCATCCGGCGTGCGCCAGATCAAGCGTGTGGTGTCATAGCCCTGCTGCTGGGCCTTGCTGAGCAACTCATCACGGGTTTGCTGATCAACCTGCGGTTTACGCGACAGCAACCACAGGTATTTACGGTCGGGATTGCCTACCAGCGCCGTGCTGTAGTTGTCGCCCAGGTACAACACCCAGTAATCGCCCTTGGTCACACCCGGCAAAAGTGTCGATACCCAATTGTCGAACTCGACCCACAGCTTGTCGGTCTTGCCCTCCACTTGCGGCGTTGCCGTGCCCCTGGCCTCCTCCCACTTGCCCTCTGCGGTGCGGCAACGGTTCAACACCGCCACGTCCCCATCGGGCTTCAAGCTGTAATGGGCTTCGGACTGCGCGCAATTGCGCTGAAAGAACATCGGCAACCGCGCCAATTCATACCAGGTGCCCTGATAGCGCTTGAGGTCGACACTGGAGACGGTGTTGGGCGCCAGCGAATCGCTGCTGGAACTTGCACACCCGCCCAATAACAGCGCAGCCCCGAGACTGACTAAAAGACGTTTCATCGTAAACGCTCCTGATCGGTCTTACTTCAAACCCTGGCCAGAGAAAATCAGCACTTTGTCGCCTGCGTACTGCACGCTGATAAAGCTCTTCTGATCGCCCCAGGTGCAGCTCGACATGCCCAGCGCGCCGGAGCAATCGGTCGGGGTGCCCAGCAACTGCTCGACTTCGGCCTTGGTCATGCCGGTCGACAGTTTCGAGTAGTTTTGCTGATTGATTTTGCTGCACGCGGCCAGCAAGACACAGAACGACAACAACGCCAGAGAACGCAACTTCATGGAAAGCTCCTGAGAAAGAAAGTCGGCAGTGCCGCTTGATCCAAGCTTAGAAGAGAAAAGCGCAGGCTGGTTCCCGCAGGACGCAGGGATTTATTTCAGGAGGGATAACAACAGTGGGAACGGGCTTGCTTGCGATACAGGCAACCCGGTATGCCTGACATACCGGGTCGATGCTATCGCGAGCAAGCCCGCTCCCACAGGGGCTTACGCTTTGTGGTAAGCGGTGATGCGTGCGACTTCTTCTTTCGAGCCCAGGTACACGGCTACACGCTGGTGCAGGCCTTCTGGCTGGATGTCGAGAATGCGCTGATGGCCATCAGTCGATGCGCCGCCAGCCTGTTCCACCAGGAACGACATCGGGTTGGCTTCGTACATCAAACGCAATTTGCCCGGCTTGGACGGCTCACGGTTGTCGCGCGGGTACATGAACAGACCACCGCGGGTCAGGATACGGTGCACGTCGGCAACCATGGCGGCAATCCAGCGCATGTTGAAATTCTTTTTCAACGGACCTTCTTCACCTGCCAGCAGTTCGTCAACGTAGCGCTGTACCGGGGCTTCCCAGTGACGCTGGTTGGACATGTTGATGGCAAATTCCTGGGTAGCGTCAGGAATGGTGATGTCTTCGTGGGTCAGTACGAAGCTGCCCATTTCGCGGTCCAGGGTAAAGCCTTTGACGCCGTCGCCCAGGGTCAGAACCAGCATGGTCTGCGGGCCGTAGATGGCGTAACCGGCAGCGACTTGCTGAGTGCCTGGCTGCAGGAAGGCCTTTTCATTCAAAGGTTCGTTCTGGGTCAGGTATTCGTTCGGGCAACGCAGTACCGAGAAGATAGTGCCAACTGGTGCGTTGATGTCGATGTTCGACGAGCCGTCCAGCGGGTCGAATACCAGCAGGTACGCGCCTTTCGGGTATTTGCCCGGGATCTGGTAGGCATTGTCCATTTCTTCGGACGCCATGCCGGCCAGGTGACCGCCCCATTCGTTGGCTTCAAGCAGGATCTCGTTGGAGATCACATCGAGCTTCTTCTGCACTTCACCTTGCACGTTTTCGGTGCCCATGCTGCCCAGAACACCACCCAGGGCGCCTTTGGATACGGCGTGGCTGATCTCTTTGCAAGCACGCGCCACCACTTCGATGAGGAAACGCAAATCAGCAGGCGTGTTGTTGCTGCGGGTCTGCTCGATCAAATAGCGACTCAGGGTAACGCGGGACATGTAAGGCTCCGAACAAGGGGGAGGGGGCGAAAAACCCGCGCAGTTTAGCGCGTGTTGCCGTGCAAATCTTCTAATCAGACTCAGAACTGGCCGAACGGGTTCCAAAACAGCCACCAGAGACCCTGTGGGAGCGGGCTTGCTCGCGATGCAGGCCACGCGGTTTTCAGCTCAACCGCGTCGCCTGCATCGCGAGCAAGCCCGCTCCCACAGCGCGTGAAACTTCCTACAACGCTTTCCAGATCTCGGTCGCGTATTCGCGAATGGTCCGGTCCGATGAGAACCAGCCCATGCGTGCCGTGTTCAACACGGATTTGCGCCACCACTCTTCCCTGTCGTGCCACAGGTGCTCCACGCGCATCTGGGCATCCCAGTAGGCATCGAAGTCGGCACACACCAGGAACCGGTCATATTCGATCAGCGAATCCACCAGGCCGGTGTAGCGCGCAGGGTCGTCGTGGGAGAACACCCCCCCACGAATCGCCTGCAACACGTCATTGAGCCTGTGTGAGGCCGCGACATCCGGTGCTGCATGGAACTCGCCATTGCGCTTGCGCGCTTCGACCTGCTGCGAGCTCAGACCAAAGATAAACATATTGTCGGCACCCACCCGCTCGCACATTTCGACGTTGGCGCCATCCATTGTGCCAATGGTCAGCGCGCCGTTAAGGCCGAACTTCATGTTGCTGGTGCCCGACGCTTCGTAGCCTGCCGTGGAGATCTGTTCGGACAAGTCAGCCGCCGGAATGATGCTTTCGGCCAGGCTGACGTTGTAGTTGGGGATAAACACCACCTTGAGCAGACCGCGTACGGTGGGATCGTTGTTGACGGTACGGGCGATGTCATTGGCCAGTTTGATGATGAGTTTGGCCTGTTCATAACTGGCCGCCGACTTGCCGGCAAAAATCTTCACACGTGGCACCCATTGGTTGCCCGGCTCGGCCCGAATGGCCTGATACAGCGCTACGGTGTGCATCAGGTTGAGCAGTTGGCGCTTGTACTCGTGAATCCGTTTGACCTGCACATCGAACAGGGCTTCAGGGTTGACCACGACCCCCAGGCGCTCATAAATCAGCGCCGCCAGGGTGCATTTGCTTTGCAGGCGCTGTTCGGCGAAGCGTTTGCGAAAATCGGAGCGCTCGGCAAAAGGCTCCAGCCTGATCAGTTTGTGTTCGGTTTCATCAAGCACATCCGGGCCCAGCACATCCACCAGCATGGCGGTCAATGGCGGGTTGGCCTGGAACAGCCAGCGGCGGAAGGTCACGCCGTTGGTTTTGTTGTTGATGCGCTCCGGGTAGAGCTTGTGCAACTCGGCGAACACGGTGCTGCGCATCAATTGCGTATGCAGCCCGGAAACGCCATTGACGCTGTGGGAACCGAGAAATGCCAGGTTGCCCATGCGTACCCGGCGGCCGTGGTCTTCCTCGATCAGCGAAACGGCACGCAACACGTCAAAATCATGAATGCCCTTGGCCCGCAGCGCATCGATATGGTGTGCGTTAATCAGGTAGATGATCTGCATATGGCGCGGCAACAGCCGCTCCATCAAGCCCACAGGCCAGGTTTCCAGCGCTTCCGGAAGCAACGTGTGGTTGGTATAGGACAAGGTGTCGACGGTGACCTGCCACGCCGCATGCCATTCAATGCCGTGCTCATCAACCAGGATACGCATCAACTCGGCCACGGCGATCGAGGGGTGGGTGTCGTTGAGCTGGATCGACACATGCTCGGCCAGGTTCAGCAGCGTCTCATGGACGTGCAGATGGCGGCGCAGCAGGTCTTGCAACGAGGCCGAGACAAAGAAGAATTCCTGGCGCAGACGCAGCTCCTGGCCAGCCTCGTTGCTGTCAGCCGGGTACAGCACGCGGGAGATGCTCTCGGCCCGTACCACTTCGGCCACCGCCCCCAAATGATCGCCTGCGTTGAAGCGGCCCAGGTTCAGATCGTGCAGGGCCCTCGCCCGCCACAGACGCAGGGTGTTGACGCTGGCCCCGCGCCAGCCCACAACAGGCGTGTCATAGGCAATAGCCCGCACCGTCTCGCCCGGCCACCAGATCTGCCGCAGCTGGCCTTGTTCATCCTGTTTGGTTTCAACCGAACCGCCAAAACCCACCGAGTACAGCACTTCAGCACGCTCGAACTCCCACGGGTTGCCGAAATCCAGCCAGTTCTCGGTTTGTTCCTGCTGCCAGCCATCGACAATGCTCTGGCGAAACAGCCCGTGCTCATAGCGGATGCCATAGCCGTGGGCGGCAATGCCCAGGGTCGACATACTTTCCATAAAGCACGCCGCCAGCCGACCCAGGCCACCATTACCAAGGGCCGCGTCCGGCTCCAGGACACGGATGCGCTCCAGATCCACGCCAAGCTCGCCCAGTGCCTCACGCGCCACCTCCAGCAACCCCAGGTTGCTCAGGCTGTCATACAGCAGGCGACCGATCAGAAACTCCAGCGACAGGTAGTACACCCGTTTCTGGTCCTTGCGATAAATCTGCCGGGTGCTGTCCATCCAGTGCTCGACCATATGGTCGCGGGCGGCCAGGGCTATGGCCTCAAACCAGTCATGGTCAAACGCGTGTTCCGGGTCCTTACCCACCGCGTAAGTCAGCTTGGCTACTACAGCGGCACGGAAAGCCGCCACCTGTGCGTCACGAACAAGCGGTTCCTGGGGCATCGATACAACCTCAATCGAGATGGGGCGATTTGAAGAGCGAGTGGTGTCAGCCTAGACGCTTCAACAGAAACCAAGTGCTTTGATTCGGGCTTTTTTCGGCGATTATTTAAAAAAAGCTGACAAAGTGAATGCCGCCCCAAAACGAGGCACATTCGCAGTTGAACGCTTTAAAACATGGCTCTGATCGAAAAACCGGCAAATGGTTGTTCACTCCTTCAGCAACCCCGGTATGATCGCGCGCCCTGATGCACGCTGGAATACAAGTCTGATGAAGTCCAACCTGATCGCCGCCGCGGAAATCGACCGTCTCGATACCTGGGCCAAATACTCCGCGCCCATGTGCGGCTCCTGCATTTCCAGCTGCTGCACCTTGCCGGTCGAGGTCAAAATCAAAGACCTGATCCGCATCGGCATCGTTGACGAGTTCGAGATGGGCGACCCGCCAAAGAACATCGCCAAGCGCCTGCAAAAGGAAGGGATCGTTGAGCGCTTCAACCAGAAGTCCGGGATTTTCACCCTGCAGCGCATGAGCAATAACGACTGCCTGTACCTGGACCGCAAATCGCGCATGTGCACGATTTATGAGATTCGCCCGGATACCTGCCGCAACCATCCGCGGATTGGCCCGCGCCCAGGTTACTGCGCGTATGTGCCCAAGGCCGTTGAGCGCAAGAACAGCAGCGTCAAGCTGATGGATTTTTAACCTGCAGCGTAGAATCGACTGACAGATCGCTTCGCGGGCAAGCCCGCTCCCACAATTACCACAGCCCCCTGTGGGAGCCGGGCTTGCCCGCGATGGCCTGTACGCAAATGACCTGACAGACCGCGCTCGCCGCAGCACGGGCAGCGATGAACGAGTCAAATCCCGACCATAAAAAAACGCCCCCGACCGCAAGGTCGGGGGCGTTTTTGTAACCGCTAACTAAGTAACTTAGTTTTTGGCCTTTTTAGCAGCGCGGGTACGCTCGCCTTCGTCCAGGATCTTCTTACGAAGACGGATGGACTTAGGAGTCACTTCGCACAGCTCGTCGTCCTGGATGAATTCCAGAGCCTGTTCCAGAGTGAAGCGAACAGGTGGAACCAGAGCGATGGTTTCGTCTTTACCCGAAGCACGCATGTTGTCGAGCTTCTTGCCCTTGGTAGGGTTAACGCCCATGTCGGTGTCACGGCTGTTCAGACCAACGATCTGACCGTTGTAGATCTCTTGACCGTGCTCAACGAACAGCTTGCCACGCGCCTGCAGGGTTTCCAGGGAGTAGGTCAGCGCCTTGCCAGTTTCAACCGATACCAGAACGCCGTTCTGACGGCCGGACATGTGGCCCGACTTCATCACGTCGTAACGGTCGAAGATCGAGGTCAGGATACCAGCACCGTTGGTCAGGGTCAGGAACTGGTTACGGAAACCGATCAGACCACGAGCAGGGATGTTGTATTCCAGACGCACACGGCCTTTGCCATCCGGCACCATGTTAGTCAGGTCGCCCTTACGCAGACCCATCTCTTCCATCACCTTGCCCTGAGATTCTTCAGGCAGGTCGATGGTGACGTTTTCGAACGGTTCGTGCTTGACGCCGTCAACCAGGCGGATGATCACTTCTGGACGACCAACGCCCATTTCGAAGCCTTCACGACGCATGGTTTCGATCAGTACGGACAAGTGCAGCTCGCCACGGCCCGATACTTTGAATTTGTCAGCCGAGTCGCCTTCTTCAACGCGCAGAGCAACGTTGTACAGCAGCTCTTTGTCCAGACGTTCCTTGATGTTACGGGAAGTCACGAACTTGCCTTCTTTACCGCAGAAAGGCGAGTCGTTTACCTGGAAGGTCATGGAAACGGTTGGCTCGTCAACGGTCAACGGCTTCATCGCTTCAACGTTCATCGGATCACACAGGGTGTCGGAGATGAACAGCGAATCCATACCGCTGATGCAAACGATGTCGCCTGCCGAAGCTTCTTCAACGTCTACACGGTGCAGACCGTGGTGACCCATCAGCTTCAGGATACGACCGTTGCGGCGCTTGCCGTCAGCGTCGATGGCAACAACCGGGGTGTTCGGCTTGACGCGACCACGAGCGATACGGCCAACACCGATAATGCCCAGGAAGCTGTTGTAGTCCAGTGCCGAGATTTGCATCTGGAACGGACCGTCACGGTCTACGGCTGGTGCTGGTACGTTGTCGACGATCGACTGGTACAGCGGGGTCATGTCTTCAGCCATGTCGGTGTGGTCAAGACCAGCAATACCGTTCAGGGCAGAGGCGTAAACCACTTTGAAGTCCAGCTGTTCTTCGGTAGCACCCAGGTTGTCGAACAGATCGAAGATCTGGTCCAGAACCCAGTCCGGACGTGCGCCCGGACGGTCAACCTTGTTGATGACCACGATTGGACGCAGGCCGGCTTCGAAAGCCTTCTTGGTCACGAAACGGGTTTGCGGCATAGGGCCGTCTTGAGCGTCAACCAGCAGCAGAACGGAGTCAACCATCGACATTACGCGTTCAACTTCGCCGCCGAAGTCGGCGTGGCCCGGGGTATCCACGATGTTGATGTGGTAGCCGTTCCAGTTGATGGCGGTGTTTTTCGCCAGAATGGTAATACCGCGCTCTTTCTCCTGGTCGTTGGAGTCCATTACGCGTTCGTCGTTAAGCTCGTTGCGCTCCAGGGTGCCGGATTGACGCAAGAGTTTGTCTACCAGGGTGGTTTTACCGTGGTCAACGTGAGCAATGATGGCGATGTTACGTAGATTTTCGATCACTTGTGTATCTCGATCAGAGGATTCGGTGTGCTGACTGAGTCCAGGCAGCGATTAACAGTAGAGTCCGTGCAAGCCGTTACAGCTTGACGGCGGCGTCGGGGGGCCGGTGACGCAGGCCACAGGCATACAGCCCCGGGCTCTTAGCTCGGTCGATAAACGCGCACATTGGCATGTCCCTCACTGAGCAAATGGTGAGCATGCAGGCGACTCATCACGCCTTTGTCGCAATACAACAGGTACTGACGGGTGTCATCCAGTTCCTTGAAGCGGCTGTTCAAAGCATAGAACGGCAACGCTTGTACTTCGATGCCAGCCAGTTCCAGCGGTTGATCTTCCTGAGCATCCGGGTGACGGATGTCGATTACGATCTGGCCCGCCAGCACTTCGCTGACTTCTTCGACTTGCAAGTCCTGGCCCAATTCATCGATTACCCGATCAATCGGCACCAGTTTGGCCCGCTCGAGCGCACGCTCAAGCACGGCCATATCAAACTGTTGTTCTTCATACTCCACGCGGTTGCGCTTGGCGTGGGTCTTGGGGTTGACCGAAATCACCCCGCAATATTCAGGCATATGCTTGGCGAAGTCAGCCGTACCGATTTCTTCTGCCAGATCGATGATGTCCTGCTTGTGGCTGGCGATCAGCGGGCGCAACACCAGCTTGTCTGTAGCCGAATCAATCAGCGACAAGTTGGGCAGCGTCTGGCTCGACACCTGGGAAATCGCTTCACCGGTCACCAGCACTTCGATATCGAGGCGTTCGGCAATACGCGTTGCAGCGCGCAACATCATACGCTTCAAAATGACGCCCATATGACTGTTATCGACTTTGCCGAGAATTTCGCCCAAAACTTCTTCGAACGGAACGCTCACAAACAGCACGCGCTGGGAGCTGCCGTACTTCTTCCATATATAGTGCGCGACTTCCATCACGCCCAGTTCATGGGCACGTCCGCCCAGGTTGAAGAAGCAGAAATGGCTCATGAGGCCGCGACGCATGATCTGGTAGGCCGCCACGGTAGAATCGAAACCACCGGACATCAGCACCAGGGTCTGCTCGAGCGAACCCAACGGGTAGCCACCAATACTGTCGTGCTGGTTGTGAATCACAAACAACCGTTGGTCGCGAATTTCAATGCGAACTTCGATTTCTGGCTTTTTCAGCTCGATTCCGGCCGCACCGCACTCACGACGCAGCTTGCTGCCGACGTATTTCTCGACTTCCATCGAGGTAAACGGGTGCTTGCCAGCGCGCTTGCAACGCACCGAAAAGATCTTGCCCGCCAGCGCTTCGCCGAAGTGCAATTTGCACTTTTCAACGATGTCGTCGAAGTCGCCCAACGGGTACTCGTCAACCTGCAGAAAATGCGCGATGCCCGGCATGCAGCTCAGGCGTTCGGTCATTTCTTTCAAGGCTTTAGGGTCACTTACGCGCGTTTGCAGCTCGATGTTGTCCCACACGCCCGTCACCACCACAGCCGGGTCCAGATCGCGGAGCACAGTACGGATGTTTTTGGCCAATTGACGGACGAAACGCATCCGAACCGGACGGCTCTTGATAGTGATTTCGGGGAAGACTTTAACGATTAGTTTCATGAAAACAGCGCGCGAGCAGCCTGCCAAAAAAGGGGGGCGCGGATTATAGCGGAAATTGCTCAAGGTTTAACCAGTTATCGTACAAACGGTTTTCATCGCACCAAAATAGAACATAAACGCCAGATTTCGCTTCATTTGGGTGCGATAAACGCGGCTAATCGGTAGTCTGCCCCGCTTACCTGCTTGAGATTGGCGCATTACGCCCAAGTCGGGGCACTGGCATGCAATTTGCTCCCTTGTGAGGCAGGTTGCCTTGGCAGAGTATTCGCGCCGGCATCAACCACTTATTAAGGGCATTCCACTACCAGCCCTAAGCCACCCCGGAGGACACTATGTCGAAGTCGGTTCAACTCATCAAAGATCATGACGTCAAGTGGATTGATCTGCGCTTCACTGATACCAAAGGTACTCAGCACCACGTGACCATGCCGGCCCGTGATGCGCTGGATGAAAACTTCTTCACCGACGGCAAAATGTTCGACGGCTCCTCCATTGCTGGCTGGAAAGGCATCGAAGCGTCCGACATGATCCTGCTGCCAGACGACAGCACGGCTGTTCTGGACCCGTTCACCGAACAGCCTACGCTGATCCTGGTGTGCGACATCATCGAACCGTCGACCATGCAAGGCTATGACCGCGACCCACGCGCCATCGCTACCCGTGCCGAGGAATACCTGAAGTCCACCGGTATCGGCGACACCGTTTTCGTTGGCCCGGAGCCAGAGTTCTTCATCTTTGACCAGGTGAAGTTCAAGTCCGACATTTCCGGCTCCATGTTCAAGATCTACTCCGAACAGGGTTCGTGGATGTCCGACCAGGACGTGGAAGGCGGCAACAAAGGCCACCGTCCTGGCGTCAAAGGCGGTTATTTCCCGGTTCCGCCGTTCGACCATGACCACGAAATCCGTACCTCCATGTGCAACGCCATGGAAGAGATGGGCCTGGTTATCGAAGTTCACCACCACGAAGTGGCAACTGCTGGCCAGAACGAAATCGGCGTGCAGTTCAACACCCTGGTGAAAAAGGCTGACGAAGTTCAGACCCTGAAATACTGCGTACACAACGTGGCAGATGCCTACGGCCGTACCGCTACCTTCATGCCAAAGCCTCTGTACGGCGACAACGGCTCGGGTATGCACGTTCACATGTCCATCTCCAAAGATGGCAAGAACACCTTCGCAGGCGAAGGCTATGCCGGCCTGTCCGACACTGCCCTGTTCTTCATCGGCGGTATCATCAAGCACGGTAAGGCCCTGAACGGCTTCACCAACCCGGCTACCAACTCCTACAAGCGTCTGGTACCAGGCTTCGAAGCACCGGTAATGCTGGCCTACTCGGCTCGCAACCGTTCGGCTTCGATCCGTATTCCTTACGTGTCCAGCCCTAAAGCTCGCCGTATCGAAGCACGCTTCCCGGATCCGGCAGCCAACCCGTACCTGTGCTTCGCGGCACTGATGATGGCTGGTCTGGACGGTATCCAGAACAAGATCCACCCTGGCGACGCAGCGGACAAAAACCTGTATGACCTGCCGCCTGAAGAAGCCAAAGAGATCCCGCAAGTGTGCGGCAGCCTGAAAGAGGCCCTGGAGGAACTGGACAAAGGTCGCGCGTTCCTGACCAAAGGCGGCGTTTTCAGCGACGACTTCATCGACGCGTACATCGCCCTGAAAAGCGAAGAAGAAATCCAGGTTCGTACCTTCGTACACCCACTGGAATACGAGCTGTACTACAGCTGCTAATCCGGTGACGCCTGCGCAAGCGGCGTGATTTGAAAAAGCCTCCTTCGGGAGGCTTTTTTGTGGGCGCCGTCTTACACAAGCATCGGATCAGAGCTTCTGGATTCGTGCCTGCACCTGACAGCCACCCTGCTGAGTGACCGGTAGTTTGTCGCCACTCAACCAATGGAGACTGACATGCACCCCTTACTCGCCCTCAAAACCCTGCTGCTGGCATGCGCCTGCCTGCTCATGCTGGGCTGCAACAGTTCACCCACTGCAGTAACGGTCGAACAACTGCTCAAGACAGGCCAATCCTGGACAGGCACCCCTTACACCTGGCCGGACGGCAAGCCGGAATTCACCGTGGTCAAAATCACACTCCCGGCCAACACCGCACTGAAATGGCACACGCACCCCATGCCCAATATCGCCTACGTGGTCGCTGGTGAACTGCTGGTCGAAACCGAAGACGGCATGCACAAAACCACGCTCAAACCTGGCCAGGTACTGCCCGAGATGGTCAATACTTCCCATCGAGGCACCAGCGGCAAGGCCCCCGTAGAACTGATCGTGTTCTATGCAGGCACGCCCGGCATGCCGCTGTCCCATTAACCACGCAAGGCCCGTAGCAGGTACCGGAAGCTGCGTTCGAAACGCAAAACGGTGGTCACCTCAGAGTGGGCGCTGCCTGTGTCGCATCGCACACTCGGGGCTTGTGACCGGTGTGCGCTCGATCGCGGTACACAACCTCTGGCTGCACCCATAGCAAATATCCCGCGCACATTTTCAGGCAACTGAATCCATTCATCTAAATTGCACTATATTGGTGCGACTATAGTTTGATAGTGCACTTACCAGCCCAATTTGGTTCATAAACATTCGCATGCCGGGCTGCGGCGATATGCGCCCAGCTTGTAAACGCCTATTTCAGGGGAGCGACGCTTCTTTTCGGAGCCTTGGTTTGGTTTTTGCATTTTCCTTGCACCAGCGCTTCACCGCGCACGCAATCCGGGATCGGCCCATGACCATCAGTGACGCCCTGCACCGACTGTTACTCGACAACCTGACCACTGCCACGCTTTTACTCAATGCTGATTTGCGCCTTGAGTACATGAACCCGGCGGCAGAGATGCTGTTGGCGATCAGCGGTCAACGCAGTCACGGCCAGTTCATCAGCGAGCTCTTTACGGAGTCCACCGAGGCTCTGCACTCGCTGCGCCAGGCAGTTGAGCAAGCGCACCCGTTTACCAAACGCGAAGCCATGCTGACCTCGCTGACGGGCCAGAACCTGACGGTGGACTATGCCGTAACGCCCATCTTGAGCAATGGCGGCACCATGCTGTTGCTTGAGGTACACCCCCGCGACCGTCTGCTGCGCATCACCAAAGAAGAAGCCCAGCTGTCCAAGCAAGAAACCAGCAAGATGCTGGTGCGCGGCCTGGCCCACGAGATAAAGAACCCTCTGGGAGGCATTCGCGGTGCGGCCCAGCTGTTGGCCCGGCAATTGCCCGACGAAAACCTGCGCGACTACACCAACGTCATCATCGAAGAAGCAGATCGCCTGCGTAATCTGGTCGACCGGATGCTGGGTTCCAACAAACTGCCGTCGCTGGCCATGACCAACGTCCACGAAGTACTGGAGCGCGTGTGCAACCTGGTCGAGGCCGAGACCCAGGGCAGCATCACTTTGGTGCGTGACTATGACCCCAGCCTGCCTGACCTGCTGATCGACCGTGAACAGATGATCCAGGCAGTACTCAATATCGTGCGCAACGCCATGCAGGCCATCGGCAGCCAGAATGAGCTGCGCCTGGGCCGCATCAGCCTGCGCACCCGCGCCATGCGCCAGTTCACCATTGGCCACATACGCCACCGGCTGGTGACAAAAATCGAAATTATCGACAACGGCCCGGGCATACCGTTCGAGCTGCAAGACACCCTGTTTTTCCCGATGGTCAGCGGCCGCCCGGACGGTACCGGGCTTGGCCTGGCCATCACGCAAAACATCATCAGTCAGCACCAGGGGTTGATCGAGTGTGAAAGCCACCCCGGCCACACACTCTTCTCGATCTTTCTACCACTGGAACAAGGAGCCGCATCGACATGAGCCGAAGTGAAACCGTGTGGATCGTCGACGACGACCGTTCAATCCGCTGGGTACTGGAAAAAGCCTTGCAACAGGAAGGCATGACCACACAAAGTTTCGACAGTGCCGATGGGGTCATGAGCCGACTGGCTCGCCAACAGCCTGACGTGATCATTTCCGATATCCGCATGCCCGGCTCCAGCGGTCTGGACCTGCTCGCCAAAATCCGCGAACAGCACCCGCGCCTGCCGGTCATCATCATGACCGCTCATTCCGATCTGGACAGCGCGGTAGCGTCCTATCAGGGCGGCGCATTCGAATACCTGCCCAAGCCGTTTGATGTCGATGACGCCGTGTCTCTGGTCAAGCGCGCCAACCAGCACGCCCAGGAGCAGCAAGGCCTGGCCGTAGCGCCGACGCTGGCCCCGACGCCGGAAATCATCGGCGAAGCCCCGGCGATGCAAGAGGTGTTTCGTGCCATTGGCCGCCTGAGCCACTCCAACATCACGGTGCTGATCAACGGTGAATCAGGTACCGGCAAAGAGCTGGTGGCCCACGCCCTGCACCGCCACAGCCCGCGGGCCGCGTCGCCATTTATCGCATTGAACATGGCTGCGATCCCCAAGGACCTCATGGAATCCGAGCTATTCGGCCATGAAAAAGGCGCTTTCACTGGCGCTGCAAACCTGCGCCGGGGCCGTTTTGAGCAGGCCGATGGCGGCACCCTGTTCCTCGATGAGATCGGCGACATGCCGGCGGACACCCAAACCCGGTTGCTGCGGGTACTGGCCGATGGCGAGTTCTATCGGGTTGGCGGGCACACGCCGGTCAAGGTCGATGTTCGCATCATCGCAGCCACACACCAGAACCTTGAAACCCTGGTGCAGGCCGGCAAGTTCCGTGAAGACCTGTTCCACCGTCTGAACGTGATCCGCATCCATATCCCGCGCCTGTCAGACCGCCGTGAAGATATCCCGACCCTGGCCCGGCACTTTCTCAGCAGCGCCGCGCAAGAACTGTCCGTAGAGCCAAAACTGCTCAAGGCCGAGACCGAGCAGTACCTGAAAAACCTGCCCTGGCCAGGCAACGTGCGCCAGCTGGAGAACACCTGCCGCTGGATCACGGTGATGGCTTCGGGTCGCGAAGTGCATATCGGCGACCTGCCTCCCGAGTTGCTCAACCTGCAACAGGACGCCTCCCCTGTCACCAACTGGGAGCAGGCACTGCGCCAGTGGGCTGACCAGGCGCTGGGGCGTGGCCAGTCCAACCTGCTCGACAGTGCAGTGCCGACCTTTGAGCGGATCATGATCGAGACGGCGCTCAAGCACACCGCAGGCCGCCGTCGCGACGCTGCCGTGCTGTTGGGCTGGGGCCGCAATACCTTGACCCGCAAGATCAAGGAACTGGGCATGAAGATCGATGGCGACGAGGATGAGGGCGACGAGGCTTGAAGCCGTTCAAAAGCGCCCTCACCCCAATCCTCTCCCGTAGGGAGAGGGAGCTGATGGGTGGTGTTTCATAAATCTGCTTTTGCCTTTAGTCCCCTTTCCCTGCGGAAGAGGGTTAGGGGCTCTTGATCTGACCGCACCACCCTCAAGCAACCCGCCCCAATATCGTGCACAGCTCTAGCTCAAGGGTTTGCGCCAAACCCGGGAACAAAATCAGCCCCCAAACAAAAGCCCCGGATTCCGGGGCTTTTGCGTACTCAAGGGGCAATTTTTACAAAAAATCAAAAACTGGCACGCGCCCTGCAATACCTATTACACGCAACACCGCTTTAGGGGACCTTGATACAGGCAGGTCAAGACTCCCCACTTTTACACCGCAGCCTTGATGCCTTTTGCATCAACGCGCACAGCGCTTTTGGGGAACCCGGTACAGGCAGGCTGGAATTCCCTCTTTTATTACTCTCGCAGGTTCACCTGCAACCGCCAGCGTCCATCTTGCGACGCCCCGGCCCAGTCGCCCTTCAAGGCACGGGCCGCCACCAGGGTCAGCAGCAACCCGCCATCCGTATCACGCACCCGCCAGTTCACGCTCTTGCCGTTAAACGTCAACTGGCCGCTCTGCACCTTGCCCCTGGCATCAAACAGCAACCCCAGCGTGCCGTCGACCAGCTCACCATGCAGCTTGGGCTCGGCGCTGAACCACACCACCAGGCCGCCGGGCAGCACGTCCACCTGCTGCAGCTCTACAGGGGTTGGCGCGGTCAATCGACCGATCATCATCCCCACCATCACACCGACTATCGCCAAAGAACCTAAAACCCGTGGCCATAGTTTCGGTCGCGGGTCCTCTTCAAGCGTAGAATGCTGTCCATCTTTAAGTTCGGAGCCGTGCATGTTTCACGTCATCCTTTTTCAACCAGAAATTCCGCCGAATACCGGCAACATTATCAGGCTGTGCGCCAACAGCGGCTGCCACCTGCATTTGATCGAGCCTATCGGTTTTGAGCTGGACGACAAGCGCTTGCGCCGTGCCGGGCTCGATTACCACGAGTATGCGCCGCTCAAGCGTCATGCCGACCTGGCCAGTTGCCTGGAAAGCCTGGGCCATCCGCGCCTGTTCGCCTTTACCACCAAAGGCTCCAGGCCGTTTCACGACGTGCAGTTTGCCGAGGGCGATGCTTTTCTCTTCGGCCCTGAAAGCCGTGGCCTGCCGCCCGAAGTGCTCGACAGCCTGGACGGCGAGCACCGCCTGCGCCTGCCTATGCGCGAAGGCTGCCGCAGCCTGAATCTGTCTAACACCGTAGCGGTCGCCGTGTATGAGGCCTGGCGCCAGCTAGGCTTCAAGTAAACACACACCCTGTGGGAGCGGGCTTGCCCGCGATGAAAGCTACGCGATGTACCTGTTGCACCGCAGCGATTCAATCGCGAGCAAGCCCGCTCCCACACACAAAAAAAGCGCCCTCAGGCGCTTTTTTTTGGCAATCGGCTGTTTATTGAACAGTCGGGCTGCCTTCTTCCTGCATGCGCTGCAGTTCTTGCGCGTACAGGGCATCGAAGTTCACCGGAGCCAGCATCAACGCAGGGAACGAGCCACGTGTCACCAGGCTGTCCAGGGTTTCGCGGGCATACGGGAACAGGATGTTCGGGCAGAACGCGCCCAGAGTGTGGTTCATCGACGCTGGATCAAGGTTTTTGATCAGGAAGATGCCAGCCTGTTGCACTTCAGCAATAAAAGCCACTTCGTCGCCGTTTTTAACGGTAACCGACAGGGTCAGAACCACTTCGTGGAAGTCGCCTTCCAGCGGCTTTTGACGGGTGTTCAGATCCAGGCCAACGCTCGGCTCCCACTGCTGACGGAAGATCGCCGGGCTTTTTGGCGCTTCGAACGACAGGTCACGCACGTAGATGCGCTGCAGGGAGAATTGTGGTGCGGTGTCTTCATCGCTAACAGCGGCGGTGTTCTGTTGGTCAGTCATCACAGATCCTTGTTGATCTTGGGGCTTATAGAGAATGAGAGTCAGACGTTCAGCAGCGCATCCAATTTACCTGCGCGCTCCAGAGCAAACAGGTCATCGCATCCGCCAACATGCTTGTTGCCAATCCAGATTTGCGGAACCGACGTGCGGCCTGCCTTCTGAGCCATCTCGGCACGTACCTGTGGCTTGCCGTCGACTTTGATCTCTTCGAAGGCAATACCCTTGTTCTCAAGCAGAGCCTTGGCACGCATGCAATAAGGGCAATAGTCGCTGGAGTAAACGATGACCTTGGACATAGTTACTTCACCACTGGCAGGTTGTCAGCGCGCCAGCTGGAAATGCCGCCAGACAGCTTGGCAGCATTGTAACCAGCCTTGAGCAGCTCACGGGCATGGCCGCCCGAGTGCTGGCCGGCAGCGTCGACCAGAATGATGGTCTTGCCCTTGTGCTTGTCCAGCTCGGCAATGCGCGCCATCAGTTTGTCTTGCGGGATATTAATAGCACCCACGATGTGGCCGGCGGCAAAATCCTTGGCCGGGCGAATATCAATCACCACACCTTCGTCGCGATTGACCAGGCCGGTCAGTTCGCCCGTGCTGATGCTGCGCCCGCCACGGCTCATCTCGTGGGCGATCAACAGCGCCAGCAGGATGACAAACGCGCCTACAAGCAGGTAGTGGGAAGTCGCAAATGCAATCAGGTGCTCAACCATCAGAAGGTTCCAGGGTCGTAAAATGTGGGCCAGTATACACAGCCACCTTGGTCGGCCAAACCCCGCCCGGCGGTGACGCCACATGAACTTCGCTTTAAACTGCGCGTCCTCTGTATACCTTCTTATAAACCAGCCACGAGTGGGATCTATGACTACCACGCCTAAACCTTTGGTCCTGATCATCCTGGATGGCTTCGGTCACAGTGAAAGTCACGAATACAACGCCGTTTATTCGGCCAAGAAACCGGTGCTGGATCGTCTTTGCGCGAGCATGCCGAACGGCCTGATCTCGGGTTCGGGCATGGATGTCGGGCTGCCTGACGGCCAGATGGGCAACTCCGAGGTCGGCCACATGAACCTGGGCGCCGGCCGCGTGGTGTATCAGGATTTCACCCGTGTCACCAAATCCATCCGCGATGGCGAGTTCTTTGAAAACCCGACCATTTGCGCCGCGGTCGACAAGGCCGTGGCTGCAGGCAAGGCCGTGCACATCCTGGGCCTGCTGTCCGATGGTGGTGTTCACAGCCATCAGGACCACCTGATCGCAATGGCCGAGCTGGCATTCAAGCGCGGCGCAGAAAAAATCTACCTGCACGCCTTCCTTGATGGCCGCGACACCCCGCCAAAAAGTGCCTCATCTTCCATTGAACTGCTGGACGAAGCGTTCAAGGACCTGGGCAAAGGCCGTATCGCCAGCCTGATCGGCCGTTACTTCGCCATGGACCGTGACAATCGCTGGGACCGCGTAGAGCAGGCCTACAACCTGATCGTCGACGGCAAGGGCGAGTTCAACGCCGCTACCGCCCAGGAAGGCCTGGAAGCTGCCTACGCACGTGGCGAAAGCGACGAATTCGTCAAAGCCACGACCATCGGCGAGCCGGTGACAGTGGAAGACGGCGACGCCGTGGTCTTTATGAACTTCCGCGCCGACCGCGCCCGCGAGCTGACCCGCGTATTCGTTGAAGATGATTTCAACGCCTTCGCCCGCGCCCGCCAGCCAAAACTGGCCGGTTTCGTGATGCTGACCCAATACGCTGCCAGTATCCCGGCACCCAGCGCATTCGCGCCCGGCAGCCTGGAAAACGTACTGGGCGATTACCTGGCCAAAAACGGCAAAACCCAGTTGCGCATTGCAGAAACCGAGAAGTATGCCCATGTGACCTTCTTCTTCTCGGGCGGCCGTGAAGAGCCGTTCCCGGGTGAAGAGCGCATTCTGGTGCCGTCGCCCAAAGTCGCCACCTACGACCTGCAACCGGAAATGAGCGCCCCCGAAGTCACCGACCATATCGTCGATGCCATCGAAAACCAGCGTTATGACGTGATCGTGGTCAACTACGCCAATGGCGATATGGTTGGCCACAGCGGCGTATTCGACGCAGCCGTCAAGGCAGTTGAATGCCTGGATGCCTGCGTGGGCCGTATCGTGGAAGCACTGGACAAGGTCGGCGGCGAAGCCCTGATCACCGCTGACCACGGCAACGTGGAGCAGATGGAAGACGAGTCCACAGGCCAGGCGCATACCGCCCACACCTGTGAGCCCGTGCCGTTTATATATGTAGGAAAGCGCTCGCTCAAAGTTCGCGAAGGCGGCGTGCTGGCCGACGTGGCACCCACCATGCTCAAACTGCTGGGGCTGCCACAGCCGCAAGAGATGACCGGCAAATCGATTCTGGTCGACGCTTAAAACAACGCAATGCCTGTGGGAGCGGGCTTGCTCGCGATACCGGCGACGCGGTGCATCAGGCATTGCGTGGTGATGCTATCGCGAGCAAGCCCGCTCCCACAGGATCAACGGCTACAATTTCACCTTCATCCATTTCTTATAGGTGACGAGGGCGGGCATACTAGGCCGTCCCGTTCCCCAGGTGTCGCCCGCCCCATGCTTCGCGCCCTTATAGCCTTGACCCTCGCATGCATGCTCCAACCGGCGTTTGCCGACGAGCGCGCGCAAACCCAACAGCAGCTGGATGCCACGCGCCAGGATATCAGCGAGCTGAAAAAGCTCCTGGGCAAGCTGCAGGAAGAAAAGTCCGGCGTGCAGAAAGACCTGCGCGGTACCGAAACCGAAATCGGCAAGCTGGAGAGGCAGGTTGAAACCCTGCAACAAGAACTAAAAAAGAGTGAAGGCGAGCTGCTGCGCTTAGATAGCGAGAAAAAAAAACTCCACAGCGCAAAACTTGAACAGCAACGTCTGATCGCCATTCAGGCCCGCGCCGCCTATCAGGGTGGGCGTCAGGAATACTTGAAGATGCTGCTCAACCAGCAAAACCCCGAGAAGTTCGCCCGAACCCTCACTTATTACGACTACTTGAGCGAAGCCCGTCTGGCCCAGCTCAAAGGCTTCAACGAGACACTGCGCCAACTGGCCAATGTCGAGGCCGATATCAACTTGCAGCAAGCGCAACTGCTGACCCAGAAAAGCAGCCTGGACACCCAGCGCGCCGAGCTCGACAAGGTGCGTGCAGAGCGCCAGCAAGTGCTGGCCAAGCTCAATACCGACGTAAAGGACCGCGACCAGAAGTTGCAGGCCCGCGAGCAGGATCAGGCCGATCTGGCTAAAGTCCTCAAGACCATCGAAGAAACCCTCGCCCGCCAGGCCCGCGAAGCCGAGCAGGCGCGGCAAAAAGCCCTGATTGCGCAGCAGGAAGCCGAGAAAAAACGCCAGCGCGAGGCTGCATCGGTCGTTACCGATGCCCCGCGAAAACCGGTGCAATCCACACCGGGGCCATTGGTCTCCAGCGCAGGTGCGTCTTACGGCGGTGCTTTTTCTCAAGCCCGGGGCAAACTTCCATGGCCAGTTGATGGTCGACTGCTTGCACGTTTCGGTGAAACCCGTGGCGACGACTCGCGCACCAAGTGGGACGGCGTGATGATCAGCGCCGGTGCCGGCACCCAGGTACACGCCGTACACGGCGGGCGCGTGGTGTTTGCCGACTGGCTGCGCGGCGCTGGCCAACTGGTGATTCTGGACCACGGTAATGGTTTCTTAAGCTTGTATGGCCACAATCAGACGTTGCTCAAGTCTGCCGGCGACGTTGTAAAAGCCGGCGAGGTAATTTCCACCGTGGGCAACAGCGGTGGGCAGGCCACGCCAGCACTGTATTTTGCTATTCGTCAGCAGGGACGCCCAAGCGACCCTGCACAATGGTGTCGCACTCAGGGATGAGTCCATCACCTTTAATACGTAGGAGTTCGCTCAACATGCCGCATTTGTCCCGCCTCAACTCGCTGGCCCTGACGATCGCTCTGCTGATCGGCTCGCCATTGGCATTTGCTGCCGAACCGAGCATTCCGCCAGCCGGGGCTGCTACCAGCGCCAAGGCACCGCTGCCTCTGGAAGAGCTGCGCACATTTGCCGAGGTCATGGATCGGATCAAGGCCGCCTATGTTGAGCCGGTAGACGACAAAACCCTGCTGGAGAATGCCATCAAGGGCATGCTCAGCAACCTCGACCCGCATTCTGCCTATCTGGGGCCGGAAGATTTCGCCGAGCTGCAGGAAAGCACCAGCGGCGAATTTGGCGGGTTGGGCATTGAAGTCGGCACTGAAGACGGCAACATCAAGATCGTCTCGCCGATCGACGACACCCCTGCCAGCAAAGCCGGCATCCAGGCCGGTGACTTAATCGTCAAGATCAATGGTCAGCCCACCCGTGGCCTGAGCATGACCGAGGCCGTAGACAAAATGCGCGGCAAGATCGGTCAGAAAATCACCCTGACCCTGGTACGCAACGGTGGCGCACCGTTTGACGTAACCCTGACCCGGGCCAATATCCAGGTCAAGAGCGTCAAGGCCCAGCTGCTTGAAGACGGCTACGGCTACATCCGCATAACCCAGTTCCAGGTCAAGACTGGCGAAGAAGTGGCCGCTGCGCTGTCCAAACTGCGCAGGGAAAACGGCAACAAACGCCTCAAGGGCATCATCCTTGACCTGCGCAACAACCCGGGCGGCGTGCTGCAGTCGGCAGTTGAAGTGGTAGACCATTTCATCACCAAAGGTCTGATCGTCTACACCAAGGGCCGTATCGCCAACTCTGAGCTGCGTTTCTCGGCTACCGGCAAGGATCTGAGCGAAGGCGTGCCATTGGTGGTACTGATCAACGGCGGCAGCGCCTCGGCGTCAGAGATCGTCGCCGGTGCCTTGCAGGATCAGAAGCGTGGTGTGGTGATGGGCACCACCAGCTTCGGCAAAGGCTCGGTGCAAACCGTACTGCCGTTGAACAATGACCGCGCGCTGAAGATCACCACGGCGCTGTACTTCACTCCGAACGGGCGCTCGATCCAGGCCCAGGGCATTGTTCCGGACATCGAAGTCAGCCGCGCCAGGATCACCCGCGAGCAAGACACCGAGTACTACAAAGAGGCCGACCTGCAAGGTCACCTCGGCAATGGTAACGGCGGTGCCGACAAGCCGACCGGCTCCGGCCCCAAAGCCAAGCCGATGCCTCAGGACGATGACTTCCAGCTGAGCCAGGCCCTGAGCCTGCTTAAAGGCTTGAGCATCACACGCGGCAACTGAGGTGCGTCTTTCCCTGGCCCTCACCCTGCTCTGCTGCCTGACCGGTACCGCCCACGCGGCACCGGTCAGCGCGCCCGCCACACCGCACAAGGCTTACCTGAGCCTGATTATCGATGACCTTGGGCAAAACCTGCCCCGGGACCGCCGCGTGCTGGCGCTGCCCGGCCCGGTCACCACCGCCGTGATGCCCGACACCCCCCATGCTGCCGAATTTGCCCGCGAAGCCCACAAGGCCGGCAAGATCGTCATTTTGCACATGCCAATGGACCCGGCCACCGGGCCCTTTGCCTGGCACCCGGACCTGCCTGTCGACGAACTTGAAAAGCGCCTCAACGCCGCGTTCAAGGCAGTGCCCTACACCAGCGGTATCAACAACCACATGGGCAGCCGCATGACCTCCCAGCCACAAGCGATGGCCTGGCTGATGGGCAACTTGCAGCAACGTCACAAATTCTTTGTCGACAGCCGCACCAGCGCGCAGACGGTCGCGGCGGCCGAGGCGCAAAAAATCGGCCTGGCCAGTGTTTCGCGGGATGTGTTTCTCGATGACGTACGTACCGAGCAGGCGATCACCACACAACTGCATACCGCGATCAATCTGGCGCGCAAGCAAGGTTCGGCGGTGATGATCGGCCATCCCTACCCGCAAACCCTCGCCGTGCTTGAACGGGAGCTGCCCAAGCTCAAGGCCCAGGGCATTGACTGGATCGATATCAGGCAAATGATCGGCGTGCGCAGCAACAAGGCGATGGCCGGGCATGGGAAGGATGGGGTTTATCGCTGAGACCCGTGCCATTTGTAGCCGCTGAGGAGCGCAGCCTTCGTTCCTCGTCAGCGGTTACACGCTCTGTGTGTTACAGGTACTTTGCGCGGATTTTCTCATCCACGCCTTCTGCCTTTAACTCATCCAGCGCCTTCTGCAACTTGCTCACCACCTCGTCCGGCACGTCTTTGTTCAGCGCCAAAAACAGCTCGGCCTGATTGAAACGCAACACCGTCTTGAACCCTGAAATCCCTACCTGACGCGCCAAAAATTGGCCAGCTGGAGCACCTGTGGCCCACAAGTCGATTTGCCCGGCCTGCAACTTGCGGGCGTTGTCCTGATCGCGCAGCACAATCACCGGCGCCAGCCCCTGCTTCTCTAGGGACAAGGCAATGGCGTCGCCCTTGTAAGCGCCCACCCGATACTGGCGGGCCTGTTCGAGGGACGTCAGGGTAATCGGGCTATCCCCTCGGGCCAGCAACACCCAGTCATCAGGACCAATAGGGCCGACCCACTTGAACAGCTTTTCACGCTCGGGCACGCGGGCGGTGACAAACACACCGTATCCGGGTTTTTCGAGGGCAAGGTGGTAGATACGCTCCCAAGGGAAACGCAGGGTCATGCTGTAGGGGATGCCGGCACGTTTGAAGGCTTCACGCAGGATATCGACGGCGATACCTTCAATATTATCGTTCTGCGCAAAATTCTTGCCGTTTTTGGCCATGTTGTACGGCGGGAAGTTTTCAGTCAGTAACACGATCGATGAGTTCGACGTATCAGCCGCAAAAGCGGTACTCGCCAGCCACATGGTGGAACTGACGAGAATAGGCACAAAGCGTTTAAACATGACAGGCGACCTGAATCCATGGCGTGCTCAAGAGTGCCGTGGGCACGCCATGCTGTCCAGTAGCCTTTGGCCTTAGCGAACCACGATTCCGCGCTCTGCCATGTACGCCTTGGCCTCTGGCACCGTGTATTCACCAAAGTGGAAAATACTCGCCGCCAGCACTGCACTGGCGTGACCTTCCAGAATGCCGTCAGCCAGATGCTGGAGGTTACCGACACCGCCCGAGGCAATCACCGGAATGCCCAGTGCATCACTGATTGCGCGGGTAACACCCAGATCGAAGCCATTTTTCATGCCGTCCTGATCCATGCTGGTCAACAGGATTTCGCCGGCGCCCAGGCCTTCCATCTTCATGGCCCACTCGACCGCGTCGAGCCCGGTTGGCTTGCGCCCGCCGTGGGTGAAAATTTCCCAGCGCGGGGTTTCGCCCGGCAAGGAGACTTTCTTGGCATCAATGGCGACCACAATGCACTGCGAGCCAAAATGTTGCGCCGCTTCGCCCACAAACTCCGGGTTAAACACCGCTGCGGTATTGATCGAGACTTTGTCGGCACCGGCATTGAGCAGGTTGCGTATGTCCTGGATGCAGCGCACCCCGCCACCTACGGTCAACGGGATAAACACCTGACTGGCCATGCGTTCGACTGTATGCAGCGTGGTGTCGCGCCCATCGACGCTGGCAGTGATATCGAGAAAGGTAATCTCGTCAGCACCCTGCTCATCGTAACGACGGGCGATCTCTACCGGGTCGCCGGCATCGCGAATGTTCTCGAACTTGACGCCCTTTACGACCCGGCCGTTATCCACGTCCAGGCAAGGGATGATGCGTTTGGCCAGCGCCATGGGTCTCTCCTCAGGCCTTGTAGCTGTCGCAGAAGGCTTGCGCCTCGGCCACATCCAGCGTGCCTTCATAGATGGCGCGACCGGTAATGGCGCCCACGATGCCCGGCGCCTTGGCGTCCATCAGGGCCTTGATGTCACCCAGGTTGTGGATGCCGCCCGAAGCGATCACCGGGATGCTGGTGGCAGCGGCCAATGCGGCGGTGTAGCTCACGTTGCAGCCCTGCATCATGCCGTCCTTGGCAATGTCGGTATAAACGATGGCCGACACGCCGTCTGCTTCAAATCGTTTGGCCAGGTCGATGACCTGCACGGTGCTCACTTCAGCCCAGCCGTCAGTGGCCACAAAGCCGTCTTTTGCATCCATGCCGACAATGATCTTGCCCGGGAACGCGCGGCAGGCCTCGGCCACGAACTCAGGGTTTTTCACTGCCTTGGTGCCCAGGATCACATAGCTCACGCCCGCTTTGACGTAATGCTCGATGGTTTCCAGGGAGCGAATCCCGCCACCGATCTGGATCGGCAGGTGCGGGTACAGCTTGGCAATGGCAGTGACCACTTCGCCGTTGACCGGCTGGCCTTCAAAGGCGCCGTTGAGGTCGACCAGGTGCAGACGGCGGCAACCGCCCTCTACCCATTTGGCAGCCATGCTCACCGGGTCATCGGAAAATACCGTGGAGTCTTCCATGCGGCCCTGGCGCAGACGTACACAGGCACCGTCTTTAAGATCGATAGCGGGAATAATCAGCATGTGGCAAACCTTCAAATTCGGGAGTCTGAGACTCGGAAATCAGTTCTTCTCGAGCGCCCACAGGTCGCTTTCGATGCTCTCGAACCTCTCTTTGAGGTGCGCCTGCACATCGAAAATCGCCCGATTGTAGTAATGCGGGGCGATTTCGCGGGTGAACAGCTCAAGGATTTCAGCCGCCTCGAACGAACCCAGGTCCAGTTCGAAGCGGTCTTCCATAAAGCGTTTGATCTTGCTGTTGGCTTCGCTCTCTTGCTCAGGGGTGAGCGTGAGAATCGGCGGCTTTTTGCGCGGCGCCATTACCAGCGGCCATCCCAGGCCGCAAAGTTTTCCAGCAGCTGCAAGCCGTGGGTATGGCTTTTTTCCGGGTGGAACTGCACCGCGAAGCGCGAGCCCTCGGCCAGCGCTGCGGCGAAATCAACACCGTAATGCCCGCCACCGACTACCTGGCGAGGATTGCCCGCCGCAATGTAGTAGCTGTGTACAAAGTAGAAACGCGCCAGGTCGGGGATGCCGTGCCACAGCGGGTGATCCACTTTTTGCTGCACTTCGTTCCAGCCCATGTGCGGCACCTTGAGATGCTCGCCGTCTTCGTGCAGGTCCTTGCCGAAGAACTTCACGGCGCCCGGGAACAGGCCGATGCAATCAACACCGCCGTTCTCTTCGCTGCTGTCGAGCAAGGCTTGCATGCCGACACAAATACCGAGAAACGGACGATCCTGACTGACTTCACGCACCAGCGAGTCAAAACCCAGGCGACGGATTTCGGCCATGCAATCGCGGATCGCACCCACACCAGGGAACACTACGCGGTCGGCTTCGCGAATCACGCTGGCATCGCTGGTAATCAGCACCCGACCGGCGCCAACGTGCTCCAGCGCCTTGGCCACCGAGTGCAGGTTACCCATGCCGTAATCGATTACCGCCACTGTCTGCATCAGAGCACGCCCTTGGTAGAAGGCATTTGCCCGGCCATCCGCTCATCCAGTGCAACGGCCATGCGCAGCGCGCGGCCGAAAGCCTTGAACACGGTTTCGATCTGGTGGTGGGTGTTGGTGCCGCGCAGGTTGTCGATGTGCAGGCTGACATTGGCGTGGTTCACGAAGCCCTGGAAGAACTCCTGAAACAGGTCAACATCGAAGCCGCCGACGGTGGCGCGGGTGTAGGGAACATGCATTTGCAGACCAGGACGACCGGAAAAGTCGATGACTACACGGGACAGCGCTTCGTCCAGCGGGACGTAAGCGTGACCGTAGCGGGTCATGCCTTTTTTATCGCCGACTGCTTCGCTGAAGGCTTTACCCAGGGTAATGCCGACATCCTCGACGGTATGGTGATCGTCGATATGCAGGTCGCCTTTGCACTCGATGTCCAGGTCGATCAACCCATGTCGGGCGATCTGGTCGAGCATGTGCTCAAGAAAAGGAACACCGATATCGAATCGGGCCTTACCGGTACCATCCAAGTTGATCGAGGCTTTAATCTGGGTTTCCAGAGTATCGCGCTCGACTGACGCCTTACGTTCGGCCATCACCAGCTCCGCAAAATCATTGGGCGAAAAAGGTGGCCATTATAGGCACGGGTCAGGCAAACAGAAACATTAAGGGTGCGGTGGCTGACGTAATGCGCGTTGACGCACAGGCCGCGCCGCCTGAATCGCGAGCAAGCCCGCTCCCACAGAGACGCAATCCGTCTGTGGGAGCGGGCTTGCTCGCGATGGCGTCAGCGCTGACTCAACACGTCAATCAGTGAAACAACACCGCCGTCTTCTGCACCGTTACCCACACGCCCCACAACAAGGGGATGCCCACGGCCAGCCAGGCTGCAATCACCAATGGCTGACTGCCCGGTGCGGCTTTCCACTCCAGCGACGTACTGGCGTCCGCGCCCTTGTCGTGCCCCAGCGCCTGTTCGGCGGCCAGCTCGGCGTCGGTCATGAAGTATTTGTCGGCCACCGGGCGTACCAGCAGGTTGCAGATAAAGCCCAACACCAGCAGACCGGCGAGGATGTACAAGGTGATGTCATACGCCGCCGCACGCTCCACACCGATGCTCAACTGATACTCGCGCAGGTAGTTGACCAGCACCGGCCCCAGCACACCCGCCGCCGCCCAGGCGGTCAGCAGGCGACCGTGGATCGCGCCGACCATCTGCGTACCGAACAGATCGGCCAGATACGCTGGCACTGTGGCAAACCCGCCGCCGTACATCGACAGAATGATGCAGAACGCCGCCACGAACAGCGATACGTTGCCCAGATGGCCCAGGTTCGGAATCATCGCGTACAGCGCAAAACCCAGGGCGAAGAACACAAAGTAGGTGTTTTTGCGGCCCAGGTAATCCGAGAACGACGCCCAGAAAAACCGCCCGCCAATATTGAACAGACTCAGCAAACCGGTGAACCCTGCTGCAATCGCGGCGATCTGCGCCAGCTGCGCTGCATCCAGCTGGCTGAAGGTCAGATCATTGCCCAGCAACTTGCCCGCGAAGACTTCCTGCAGCAATGGCGAGGCCATGCCCAGAATGCCGATACCGGCCGATACGTTAAGGCATAGAACCAGCCATACCAGCGCAAATTGCGGAGTTTTCCACGCCACACTTACGTGTACATGGCGCTGGGTGATCATCGCGTTGGCCGCTTTTTTTGCCGGCGCCTTCCAGCCCTCAGGCTTCCAGCCGGTCGGTGGTACGCGATAAGACAACGCGCCGCCGATCATGAACACGAAGTAAATCGCCGCCATTGCGACAAAGCTCTGCCACACGCCCACACCGTCCGGCCCGGCAAAATGGTTCATCAATGCGGCAGCCAACGGTGCGCCCACCATTGCCCCGCCACCAAAGCCCATGATCGCCATGCCCGTAGCCATGCCACGCTTGTCCGGGAACCACTTGATCAGTGTCGACACCGGCGAGATATAACCCAGCCCCAGGCCGATACCGCCGATAACCCCAGAACCCAGCCACATCAGCCAGATCTGATGGGTATAAATACCCAATGCAGAAATCAGCAAACCGCCGCACCAGCACAAAGCCGACACCACACCGGCCTTGCGTGGCCCGGCATGCTCAAGCCAGCCGCCCCATACCGCGGCCGAGCAACCGAGGAAGATAAAGAACAGGGTGTAGATCCAGCCGAGCATCGAAATCGGCCAGTCGCATTGCGACGAAAACACTTGCGCGATAAAGCTCATGTCTGGCGCACAAGCCACAGGTGCAGTCACGCCCAGGGCTTTGGACAACGGCAGCCAGAACACCGAAAAGCCATAGGCCATGCCGATGCACAGATGGATGGCCAGAGCAGCTGGCGGCACCAGCCAGCGGTTGAAGCCGGGTTTGGCGATGATGCGCTCCTTGGACAGGAACGCAGGCGGCGAAGCAGAACTGCCCGCAGCAATGCTGATACTCATAGGTGTTTCCCCCAGGTAATGAAGTTATTTCCCCGGCACGCTCGCTCCCTGACTTTGGCGCTCTGTGGCACACAGTCGTTTTTATTGGATCGAGACGCGGCAATGTGCCGCAGAAGGCCCGAAAAACAAGCAAAGATTACCATTTGATCGCCAGCCTGGCCCTAACCTGATGTGGTCTTTGGCCAAGCAACTGATCCGCTACTATCCACCCCCCAGTCGGCATGCGCGTGGCGCTATACTCTGCGGCTGAATTTAAAACTTACTCTCACACAGACTTACAAGGACTCGCCCATGAAAGCGTTCGGCAAAATCCTGGGTCTGGTGCTTCTCGGATTGTTGCTGATCATCGTGGCCCTGGGCTTTGCCCTCAGCCATCTGTTCGATCCCAACGACTATAAAGACGAGATCCGCCAGATAGCCCGTGACAAAGCCCACATTGAGCTGACCCTCAATGGCGACATCGGCTGGAGCCTCTTCCCCTGGCTTGGCCTGGAACTGCACGACGCCAGCGTTGCCACTCTCGCAGCGCCGACCCAGCCTTTCGCCGATCTTCAGATGCTCGGTCTGTCCGTACGCGTACTGCCGCTGCTGCGCAAAGAAGTGCAGATGAGCGACGTGCGTGTCGAAGGCCTGAACCTGCGCCTGACCCGCGACAAGGACGGCCACGGCAACTGGCAGGACATCGGCAAGCCGGCCACCGCCGCCGCGCCAACCACCGGCACCGAGCCCGCTGCGAGCAACAAGCCTGAAAGCGCCGGCCAGCCCCTCAAGCTCGATATCGACAGCCTGACCGTGAACAACGCCCGGGTTGAATATAACGACGAGCAAAGCGGCAAGCAGTTCAGCGCCGAAAGCATCCAGCTGAGCACCGGCCCGGTTCACGAGGCTACCAGTATCCCGGTCAAGCTGACCGCCTTCCTGGGCACCAACCAGCCGGTGATGCGGGTCAAGACCGAAGTTGACGGCAAGTTGCGCTTTGACCGTGTACTCAAGCGCTATCAGTTTGAAGACATGAAGGTCACCGGCGAAGCCTCCGGTGAGCCGCTGCAGGGCAAGACCATGACGTTCGCCGCACAGGGGCAAATTCTGGTTGATCTGGCTGCGAACGTCGCCGAATGGAGCAGCCTGAAGATTTCAGCCAACCAGTTGCGCGCCCTGGGTGAGTTCAAGGCCAACAGCCTCGATACCACTCCGCAAATCAGTGGCGGCCTGTCGATTGCCCAGCTTGATCTGGCCCGGTTCCTCGACAGCATCGGCCACCCGCTACCTGCCTCGGCGCCGAACAGCCTCAGCAAGGTCGAACTGGTCAGTCGCCTTTCGGGCACGCCCAGCAGCGTGACCTTTGACGAGCTGAACCTGAAAGTCGACGACAGCACCTTCACCGGCCTCGTGGCCATTGACGATTTCGCCAAACAAGCCGTACGTATTCAGCTCAAAGGCGACACATTCGACGCTGATCGCTACATGCCGCCCAAGTCGGCCGAAGCCAGCAGCGCCAGCGTTGCGCGCAAGGCTGAAGTACAGAGCAGCGAAGCCGGCGCCCTGGCCGCATCGGGCGACACGCCGCTGCCGGAGGCTCCGACCAAAAGCGGCTGGAGCACCGCCAGGATCATTCCGGTCACCCGCCTCAAGGCGCTCGACCTGAATGCTGATATCAGCTTTGGCCAACTGACCCTGAGCAAACTGCCGATACAAAACGCGGTGCTCAAGGCCAACAGCAAAGCCGGTGTCCTGACCCTGGAAAACCTCAGCGGTAACCTTTACAAAGGCAGCTTTGCCGCCAATGGCAGCCTGGACGTACAACCCATGCTACCGGTGGTCAAACTGCAGACCCGCATTACCAATGTGCCGGTGGATAAAATCCTGCAAAGCCAGGGGCAAAAACCACCGGTGACCGGTCTGCTAACCCTCAACAGCAACGTCACTGGCAGCGGCAACAGCCAGAGCGAGCTGATTTCCAGCCTCAACGGCACCGCCAGCTTTATGCTTAATGATGGTGTGCTGCTCAACGCCAACCTTGAGCAACAGCTGTGCAAGGGTATTTCGGTACTCAACCGCAAAACCCTGAGCGGCGCACCCCTGGGCAAAGACACGCCATTCAAGGAGCTCAAGGGCACCCTGGTGTTCCGCAACGGCGTGGCCAGCAACCCGGACATGATCGTGCGCATTCCCGGCCTGAGCGTCAAAGGCGATGGCGACATCGACCTGCGCGTACTGGGCATGGATTACCGCATCGGCATCATCATCGAAGGCGACACCCGCGCCATGCCCGACCCGGCCTGCCAGGTCGGCAAGAACTTTGTCGGCATCGAACTGCCATTACGCTGCCGTGGCCCGCTGGAGCTGGGGGCCAAGGCCTGCCGTCTGGACAAGGAAGGGCTGGGCAAGGTTGCCGCCAAAGTGGCGGGCAACAAGCTCACTGACAAACTCGAAGAAAAGCTCGGTGACAAGGTCAGCCCCGAGCTCAAGAACGCGCTCAAAGGGCTGTTCAACCGATGAGAGATGAGCAGTTTTCAACCGCGGTGCTGGACTGGTATGACCAGCACGGTCGCCACGACCTGCCCTGGCAACAGGGCATCACCCCGTATCGGGTATGGGTCTCGGAAATCATGCTGCAGCAAACCCAGGTCAGTACCGTGCTGAACTACTTCGACCGTTTTATGGCTTCACTGCCGACGGTCGAGGCCCTGGCCGCTGCACCGGAAGACGAAGTACTGCACCTGTGGACCGGCCTGGGCTACTACACCCGTGCGCGCAACCTGCAAAAGACCGCCAAAATCGTTGTCGCCAAATATGACGGCCAATTTCCGCGGGATGTGGAAAAACTGGTCGAGTTACCCGGTATCGGTTTATCCACAGCCGGTGCGATTGCCAGCCTGAGCATGGGTCTGCGGGCGCCGATTCTGGACGGCAACGTCAAGCGGGTACTGGCGCGCTACACGGCACAAGAGGGCTACCCCGGCGAGCCCAAGGTGGCCAAACAGCTGTGGGCCACTGCCGAGCGCTTCACCCCCCACGACCGCGTCAACGCCTACACCCAGGCGATGATGGACATGGGCGCCACGCTCTGCACCCGCAGCAAGCCCAGCTGCCTGTTGTGCCCGCTTGAAAGCGGCTGTGAAGCGCACTTGCTGGGCCTGGAAACCCGCTACCCGATCCCCAAACCGCGCAAGGTCATCCCGCAAAAGCGCACGCTGATGCCAATGCTGGCCAATGCCGGGGGCGAAATCCTGCTTTACCGCCGTCCGTCGACCGGCTTGTGGGGCGGCCTGTGGAGCCTGCCCGAGCTCGATGACCTGCAGGACATCGAGCATCTGGCGCTGCAACACTCGCTGGCCCTGGGCGCGCAACACGAACTGACCGGCCTGACCCATACCTTTAGCCATTTCCAACTGGCCATCGAACCCTGGCTGATCCACGTCAAGGAGTCCGGCCATCACGTGGCCGAGGCCGACTGGCTCTGGTATAACCTCGCCACCCCGCCGCGCCTGGGCCTTGCCGCCCCGGTCAAGAAGCTGCTCAAACGCGCAGCCGACCTATTGAACGCTGGAGAGACGTCATGACCCGCACCATCATTTGCCGCAAGTACAAAGAAGAACTGCCTGCCCTTGAGCGCGCTCCGTTTCCGGGCGCCAAAGGCCAGGACATTTTTGACCACGTTTCGGCCAAAGCCTGGGCTGACTGGCAAAAACACCAGACCCTGCTCATCAACGAAAAGCGCTTGAACATGATGAACGCCGAAGACCGTAAATATTTGCAGGGCGAAATGGACAAGTTCTTCAGCGGCGAGGAATACGCACAAGCCGAAGGCTACGTTCCGCCAACCGAATAAACCCCGGTTTTAAAGGCTTTGATCCGTAAGCGACGGTAATAATTAAATATTTTTCAAAAAAGTGTTTGACGGGTTATCGAAAAAGGCTTCTAATGCGCCCCGTTGCCCAGATAGCTCAGTCGGTAGAGCAGGGGATTGAAAATCCCCGTGTCGGCGGTTCGATTCCGTCTCTGGGCACCACATTCAGTTTTGATGTGGTGTTCACACCACGCCAAAAAAAAGAAAACCCGCCTAGTGCGGGTTTTTTTTTGGCCGTTATTTATACCCGGCGGCGCCACCTCTCTTGGCGATTGCAAAGAGATGGGGTTCAATCCTCTCATCAGCCTGCAAAGGACACACCTTCATGTCATCGCCAAAAAAGCAGCAAAAAAACGCGCAGCGGGCCAAAACCAAGGCCAAGCAGAATCGCGTGGGCAAACCGGCCAAAGCCTCGGCTGGCGCCCTGATCGACAACCCGTTCGATGACGTGAAAATCGACCTCAGCACCTTCAACTTCCAGGACATCCTCGACAACGGTTTTGACCCCGCTGACTACGATGACCTGTTCCAGGCCATGAAAGCCGCCGAAGCCATCAACCTGCAAACCCTGTGTGCAGTATTCCTGCAGTACCCGGTACTGGAACTGGTGATCTCGGAAGAAGAGGAAGAGCCGGCCACCGATTTTCTGATGGGCTTGCTGATCGAATACCGCATTGCCGTACATGGCGATGATGAAGACAGTGCCGTGGCCTGGATCGAAACCCCGGCATTCCAGAAAGCCTACGTCGAAGCTTCACGGCTACTGACAGAACGCAACGCCCGGAGCGCGCACTGACAGCAGCCCTGCCCGAACCTGTCAGCCGGGCGTTCACCGAGCCTGCTGCTGACGGTTACCTGCTGGGCGGTTTCGAATGGCGCCAGCGCATACCGGACAGCACGCGAGCAGTGATCATCATCAACGCCGCCACCTCGGTGCGTTGCCAGTATTACTCGCGGTTTGCCGAATACCTGTTCCGCCAGGGCATGGACGTGATGCTGTTCGACTACCGCGGTATCGGCGCCTCACGCAGCGGATCGTTGCGCGGTTTTACGGCCTCTTGGTCGGACTGGGGCACGCTGGACGCAGAAGCAGTGCTCAAGCGCGCACAGCGCGAGTACCCCGGCCAGCCGATCGACGTGGTGGGCCATAGCTTTGGCGGTTGTGCGGCGGGCCTGGCGGCTTCCGGGCCGGCGATTCGCCATTTGGTCACAGTCGGCGCGCAATATGCCCACTGGCGTGACTACGCACCCGCACAGCGCTGGCAGATGCTCGTCAAATGGCACGGGGTCATGCCGTTGCTGACCCGCATGTGCGGCTACTTCCCCGGCAAGCGCCTGGGCTGGCTCGAAGATACCCCGGCGGGGGTGGTCAAGGACTGGGGCGCCTTCAGTACCCGCTACGAAAAACTCCCCAGCGCCCGAAGCTTCACTGCCCTGCCCTTTTGCTCGGTTACGGCCAAAACCCTCGCCATCAGCTTCACTGACGATCCTTTCGGTACTGTCGCGGCCATCGAACGCCTGCTGAACTACTTCAGTGCCAGCTCGCGTACGCATCTGCGTATCCAGCCGCAAGACATTGGCGAAACAGCCATAGGTCATTTCGCGTTTTTCCATAGCCGCTTTCAGGACAGCCTATGGCCGATTGCCTTGCAGTGGTTGCAACGCGGGGAATTGAACGGGGATGTCCCGGGGCAGACAGTCTCTGTAAAAGCACCCTCTCCCTCGGGAGAGAGCCAGGGTGAGGGGCTTTAAAATCAACGCGCAGCACAGCCTTCAGGTTTGTACACCCGCTCACTGGACGGCGGATTGCTCGCCAACTTGCTCACCGGTCTACGCGGCCGGACCAACAGCTCGCCCCCGCAATTGGGGCAAAGACCACCTAGATGCTGCTCCGTACATGTCGCACAAAAGGTGCACTCGAATGAGCAAATCCGCGCTTGTGCTGAATCTGGCGGCAAATCGCAATCACAGCATTCGCAATTGGGGCGTAATTCGAGCATAAGCACCTCACATTGAACCGGTAATTTTCATCTTTACATTTAAGACGCTTCCTACGAAAAACCAACCCCGATCTAAGCCAAGAGAGCTGAATTCGGGAATGGCCTAAATGTATCCAACCTGCGATACACATCCTCGCCATTGCAAACCTTCGAAGCTGTGACGCAGCGCGTCACGAATTGAGCCTACCCAATAAGCATCCTGCTACGGGGAGAAGTCGAATCTGGGCGCACTCAAACAATCACTGTTCTGCCGGGTTTTGTAGCAAAATAATTGCACTTTTTTATTACCATGACCTCCTACAGTTATGAGCGCCTAATTCACGCGCCACACAGAGAGCCGTCTTACAAGGCATGTCAGAAGACCAACCTTTATCAGCGGTATCGCCCGTTCTGCACGAGCTACGCGCTGGCACTCATACACGCCATGTAGCCCTTGAAAAACGCCTGCCGTTCTTCAGCAATACACTCGAACTTGAACGCTACACGCGCCTGTTGAGCGCTTACTACGGCTTCTATCACGAGCTGGAGGAGCGACTGCAACACAGCCCCTGGATGACCCACGATTTCGACCTGCAGGCACGACTCAAAACACCCGCGCTGCGTCGGGATCTGCAGGCCCTGGGGGTCAGCATCCAGTCGCTTGCACTGTGCGAAACCCTTCCGGCATTGCACAGCCCCGCCTGCGTACTGGGTGTGTTGTATGTGCTGGAAGGCGCCACTCTGGGCGGCAACGTGCTGCGCAAGCAGATGTCGCAACGACTGGGCCTGGAGGGACACAACGGCTGCGCTTTCCTTTACGTGTACGGCGAGGCCACCGGGCGGCAATGGAAGGCATTCCTGGAGTTTCTGGGCAGCGTGCCCCTGGACGCCCAAGCGCGAGACCAGGCCGTACAGGCTGCCAGCTCAACATTTAGCTGTTTCGAGCACTGGCTCGAACGTCAGGAGGTTTTATTATGACCCCACAGGACCCTCAAGCCTTTGAACGCTTGCTGGCCAATTGTGCTGATGAACCCATTCGCTTTCCCGGGGCGATCCAGCCCCACGGCCTGCTCGTGACACTGACGGAGCCGGGGCTGCAAATCCAGCAGGTCAGTGCCAATGTGCTGACCCTGTTCGGCGTCAGTGCCGAATCACTGCTGGGCCTGCCACTGGCCGCCCTCAGCGGCTCCGAAGCCGCCAACGCAGTGCAGCAGGCCGCCGTTTACACCACGCTGGCCGATGCTCCGCCTTTGGCCCTGAACCTGCTGGGGCGTGAATACGAAGGCCTGCTGCACCGTGACCAGGGCATTCTGGTTCTGGAGCTGGAACTCAAACCCGATGACTCAGAAATTCACAGCACCATGGGCAAGGTGCGCAACCTGAGCCGTATGCTGCAACGCCTGCAAGGGGCCAAGACCCTCACCGCACTGTATGAAATCTGCGTGCGCGAGATCCAGGCACTGACGGGCTACGACCGGGTTCTGATCTACCGTTTTCAGGATGAAGGCCACGGCCAGGTCATCGCGGAAGCCTCCTCGCCAGCGATGGAATTGTTCAACGGCATGTTTTTCCCTGCCTCCGACATCCCTGAACAAGCCCGCGAGCTGTACCGCACCCACTGGCTGCGCATTATTCCGAACGCCGATTACCAACCTGTGCCGCTGATTCCCACATTGCGCCCGGACACCGGCGAGGCACTGGATCTGAGCGGGGCCGTATTGCGCAGCGTGTCTCCGATTCACTGCCAGTACATGAAGAACATGGGCGTGCTGTCGTCCATGAGCATCTCGCTGATGGATGGCGAGCGCCTGTGGGGACTCATCAGTTGCGGGCATCGCCAGACGCTGCATGTCCCCCATGAACTGCGCATGGCCTGCCAGACCATCGGTCAGGTGCTGTCCCTGCAGATCAGCGCCCTGCAAACCCTGGAAATCAGCCGTCAGCGCGAAGCCAAGATGGATGCCCTGGTGCGCCTCAACGCCGCCATGGTGCAAAGCACCGCAGCCGTGTTTGAAGGCCTGGCACAAATGCCCGAAGCCTTGATGGATCTGACTGGCGCCAGCGGCGTGGCGATTCTGGAAGACAAGGTGCTGCACCGTTATGGTCAGTGCCCCTCCCCGGAAGACACTCGCGCGCTGTACCAATGGTTCAAGGACAGCGGCCAGCCAGTCTTCTCCAGCCACAACCTCAGCACCCTGCACGCCCCGGCAGCACAGTACAAGGACATCGCCAGCGGCCTGCTGGCCATGACCCTGCCCAAGCCCGTGGACAACGCCGTGCTGTGGTTTCGCCGCGAAGTCAAAGAAAGCATCCAGTGGAGCGGCGACCCCAATAAACCGCTGAACCTGGAAGCCGGCAGCAACGGCCTGCGCCTGAGCCCGCGCACCTCGTTCGAAATCTGGAAAGTCGAGATGGACGGCATCTCCAGCAAATGGAGCCACGGCGATCTGTTTGCTGCCAATGACCTGCGCCGCTCGGCCCTGGAAAACGACCTGTCGCGCCAGGTGCTGCGCGAGCAACAGGCCGTGCGCGCACGCGACGAGCTGGTGGCGGTGGTCTCCCACGACCTGCGCAACCCCATGACCATCATCTCGATGCTCTGCGGCATGATGCAAAAGGCCTTCAGTAGCGACGGCCCGCACACATCGCGACGCATCACCTCGGCCATCGACACCATGCAGCAGGCCAGCAGCCGCATGAACGTGCTGCTCGACGATTTGCTCGACACCTCGAAAATCGAAGCCGGTCGCTACACCATCAGCCCACAGCCACTGGAAGTCAGCCAGATTTTTGAAGAGGCACTGTCGTTGCTCGCGCCGCTGGCGCTGGACAAAGCCGTGGAACTGACTTTCCACGCCGAGCCCGACCTGAAAATCAGCGCCGACCCCGAACGCCTGTTCCAGGTGCTTTCCAACCTGATCGGCAATGCGATCAAGTTCACCCCCGCACAGGGCAAGATCGGCGTAGCAGCCATGTCCAACGGGGACGATATCGTGTTCAGCGTGCGAGATTCGGGCAAGGGCATAGCCCCCGAACAGCTGCCACATATCTTCGACCGCTACTGGACGGCTAAAGAAGGCAACGCGCTGGGCACGGGCCTGGGGCTGTACATTTCCCAGGGCATCATCAAGGCCCATGGCGGCCAGCTACTGGCCGAAAGTACACCGGGAGAAGGCAGCGAGTTTCGCTTCACGGTCCCAAGAATGGTCTGATGGTTAACAGCACAATGCCCTGCAGCTATCACGCCTGAATGCTGCATAAAAACGGCCGCCTCCTTGACGGGAGAGCGGCCGTTTTACATTCAACCCGTCAGCTGAAGGCGTTGATAAACCAGGTGATCATCGGGATCGCCACGATATCGATCAGCACCGCCCCACACAGCGGCACGATGATAAAGGCCTTGTACGAGAAGACTTTGTAGTGATCGCAGATGGCCCCCATATTGGCCACGGCATTGGGCGTCGCGCCCAGCCCGTGCCCCATGAAACCAGCGCACAAGACCGCGGCGTCGTAGTTGCGGCCAAACAGGCGGAACAGGACGAACACGCACAGCAGGATCATGATCACCACCTGCACCACCAGAATCACCAGCAACGGCAAGCCGAGCTTCTCCAGCTCCCAGAACTTCAAGCTCATCATGGCCATGGTCAGGAACATGCCCAGGCACACATCACCGATAGTGCTGACGGCATGGTCGGGCACCTCGATCAGCTGGGCCCGGTCATTGAGGTTGCGCAGGATGATCGCGACGAACATGGCCCCCACATAGCTCGGCAAGACGATACCCAGTTGCTGCTGCAAGCTGGAGCCCAGCCAGAACCCCAGCACCATAATCACCACAATGCAGGTCAGCAAACGCAGCAGGGTTGCGGCATCCAGCGCGGCCACAGGGGTGTGGACCACGTCTTCGAACGCCTTGAGACTGCCCGCGGCTTCGGCCTTGACCACCAGTTTGTTGCGCTCGATCAACCAGCGCGCCAGCGGGCTGCCGAGCAAACCGCCGGCCACCATGCCAAAGGTTGCAGCGGCGAGCGCGGCAGTCGTAGCCCCGACCGCCCCCAGGTTTTCAGCAATCGGCCCAAAGGCTGCCGCCGCACCAAAGCCGCCCTCCAGTGACACCGCCCCGGCCATGATCCCCAGCAGCGGGTCGATGCCCAGCAGCTTGGCCACACTCACTCCCACCACGTTTTGCACCAGCGCCAGGCCCCAGCACGCGCCCAGGTAGATAAACAGCAGCTTGCCGCCCTTGCGCAACAACCCCAGGCTGCCACCCAAACCCACGGTGGTGAAGAACGCCACCATCAGCGGGGTTTGCAGGCTGGTGTCGAGGCTCAGGTTGAGCAGTTGCTGATCCCGTAATAACCAGATCACCAAGGCAAACCCAAAACCACCGATGACCGGTGCAGGAACACACAATTGACGCAGCCAGTAGCTGCGCTTTTTCAGTTGGGCACCCAGGCCCAGCAGGAGCAACGCGAGAGCAAGGGTGCTCAGCGCATCCAGTTCGAATGTCAGCATGGCGAATTTCTCTTTTTCTTATGATTCAACAAGCGGTTTCAGGGATTTGCGCAAAAATTAATCAATCAGGCTGGCGAGCAGACGCGCGCCAATGCGGGCGGTTCGGTTGTCGATGTCCAGGCTCGGGTTGAGCTCGGCGATGTCGGCCATGCGCAATTTGCCGCTGGCTTTGGCGTGGCGTACCAGGTGCTCGACGATCTGCATGTCCACCCCATGGGCAGACGGCGCACTGACGCCGGGTGCCTGGCTGGCGGGCAGGACATCGAGGCAAAGGGTCATGTAGAGGTGATCGAGGTCTTGCAGAAAATCATCGATCAACGCTTCGCAGGCGGGGATGTCCCAGCTGTTCATTTGCCGGTCGAGGCGGTAACGCACCTTCAGGCGCCCGGCCTGTTCAAACAGGGCCTGGGTATTGTTCAACTGGCTGACACCCAGGCAGCAATAGGTGAACGGCATATCGAAACGCTGGCAAGCCTCGGCAATCTGCCGGAAGGGTGTGCCTGAGCTGCTTTGTTCGGCGTGGCGCAAATCGAAATGCGCATCGAAATTGAGAATGCCAATGCGTGGCTGCGGGTGTTTGCGGCGCAAGTGATCAACCAGACCACTGAAACTGGCAAAGGCGATTTCGTGCCCGCCACCCAGGCCCAGCGGTAAATGCCCCTGGTCGAGCAAATGGCTGACCTGTTGGCCATAGCCTTGCTGCGCGCCCTCCAGATCATCGCCCGCGCAGCTCACATCACCGGCGTCGTACAACGGCGCGTGACCGTGCCATGCCAGATTGGCCAAGGCCTTGCGCAAGGCCACCGGCCCCTTGCGGGCACCGGTACGGCCCTGATTGCGCCTGACCCCTTCATCGCTGGCCAAACCAATCAATGCAGCCCCCGCTGGCAGGCCATCGGCCACAGGCTTGACCCATTGATGCCAGCGCAACGCGCCCTGCCCTTCAGCGGCATCAATACGGCCTGTCCACAAGGACATGTCGGGTACAACCGTCATGTTTGAAACTCCAGTCAAATTCAGTCGAGCCGGGCGCTCAGGCGCAGGGCAACGTCCTGGCTCCAGCGGATCAGGCGTTCACTGCGGGTGTGTGCCCTGGTAGCCGGGGCCATGAGGCTGATGGCGCCTTGCAGGCGATTGCGGCTGTCGAGCAACGGCGCGCTGATGCCCCAGATACCGTCGTCGATCTCACTCACACTCACGGCATAACCGGCAGCACGGATCTGGGCAAAGCTGCGCTGATAGGTGGCAACTTCTTCAGGCTCGACGCCTTGCGCCAGAAGCGCCGACACACTGTGCGCTTCATCCATATACGCCAGCAGCACCCGCGCAGAAGCGCCGACCAGCAGCGGCTGGGCCAGCCCCTTCTGGTAACAGCAGCGCAGCGGCTGCGGGCTGTCGACCAGCTCAATGCAAATCGCCTGACCGTTGCTCGGCACCATCAAGGCCACGCTCTCCTGGCTTTGCTCGGCCAGACGCTTGAGTTCAGGTTTGGCCAGCGTTACCAGCACCGCTTCGCGGTCAAATTTTTTCGCCAGCTGCAAACAGGCTGGCCCTGGCAGATAGCGGCCCTGGCCGTTCTCTTCGGCCAGGCCCCAACGCAACAGGGTGTTGAGGTGGCGATAGGTGCTGCTCAGCGGTTGCCCCAGTTGCTCGGAAAGCGCCTTGGCGGAGATCGCCTCGGCGGATTGCCCCAGGCTGACGAGGATTTGCAGCAAGCGATCAGTTGGCGTGTTGTAGTTCATTATCGGCCCCATGCTCTTGCCTGCATGGTGCACGGTGTTTCCCATTAGCTGAAATTCGATTCCCACTGAATGGGAAAAAACCGCCAGATAGTGATCAGCGGTCGCAAATTGCCCCCCTTACAGGCACAAAAAAACCGCCATCCCGAAGGATGACGGCTTTTCTGGGTATTCAACCGCGAGAACCGTCCTGGCCTCAGTTGAGTACCGGTGCCCCCAACTTCTCAATGCGACGACGGCGTGCCACCAGCAGGCCTGCCACCACCACCAGAATGCTCAGCATACCGGTCGCCATGATTTCAACGCGATGCGCTTCCTGGAACAGCATGACCGTCAGAATAGCCACGATAAAGACGATTACCGCATAGGTCAGGCCCGGGAACAGCCACATCTTGAACGAGATGTTCTCGCCCAGGGCCGTACGCTTCTGGCGCATGCGCAGTTGCGACACGGCAATCACCAGATACACCAGCAGCGCGATCGCGCCAGAGCTGGCCAGCAGGAACTCGAACACGGCAGCCGGCGCCACATAGTTGGCAAATACCGCTACAAAAGCTGCACCCGTGGACATCATCACCGCCCAGTAAGGCGTGCCCGCAGCATTGGTGCGCTTGGCCGCAGCCGGTGCATCACCACGCTTGCTCAGGGAGTAGAGCATGCGCGAAGAGGTGTAGAGCGCCGAGTTCAGGCAGCTGGTTACGGCGATCAGTACCACGATATCAACGATCAGCTTGGCATTCGGGATGCCCATGCGATCAAGTACGGTCTGGTAGGAACCCAACTGCGCCAGGCTCGGGTCGTTCCACGGCACCAGGGCCACAACGATGAAAATCGATACCAGATAGAACAGGCCAATACGCCAGATCACCGAATTGGTGGCCTTGGTGATCTGCTTGCTCGGATCTTTGGATTCCGCCGCCGCGATGGTGACAATTTCAGTGCCCATGAACGAGAACATGGTGGTCAGCATGGCAGCCAGAACGGCGCCCATGCCATTGGGCATAAAGCCGATGGTATCGGACAGATGCGCGACACCGCTGACCTGGCTGGTAGGCAGATAGCCGAAAATGGCCAGCAGACCCAAAATGATAAAGCCAATAATCGCCAGCACCTTGACCAGCGCAAACCAGAACTCGAACTCACCGTAGTTCTTGACGCTGAACAGGTTGGTGGCGGTCAGCAACAGGGTGATGACCAGGGTAAACACCCAGATCGCCGTACCCGGGAACCAGGCATGCAGGATGGTACCTGCGGCGACAGCTTCCAGCGGGATCACCAGGACCCAGAACCACCAGTACAGCCAGCCAATGGTAAAACCAGCCCAATGCCCGATGGCACGGTCGGCGTAAGTGGAGAACGAACCGGTATCAGGTGAGGCAACGGCCATTTCGGCCAGCATGCGCATCACCAGCACGACCAAGGTGCCTGCTGCGGCATAAGCCAGCAACACGGCAGGGCCCGCTTGGGCAATCGCGTGTCCGGAACCGACAAACAAACCGGCGCCGATAACACCGGCAATCGACAGCATGGTCACATGCCGTGGTTTGAGCCCTTGTTCCAGGCCGCTAGAGGATTGCGTATTGCTCATTGGGACTACCTTTCATTGAAGCCACTCCGAGCACCCGCGTTGACTTTCGTAAAAAGTAACCAACGGGGCGTTTAGAATCCTTGACGCAATAACTGAGCCAGAATGTGACATATGCACGGTTTCCGCGGGCTGCAACGATTTGCAACAGACATTGCAAGCCATTGAGCGCAATGGCATTTCGCCAAGTCGTTACCGAAACACTCAGCTACAAGGGTCTCGACGCACCAAAAATACCCAAAACACCCCATATGGCCCAAAAGCAGTGCACATCTTTAACCTTTAGTAGGTTCGCGCTTCCAACACCGGGCCAAAGCTGGCAACATCGCGACCTTTTTTAAGCGACACCTGTCTGGCCGAACGGCGAATTACAGGGTCGGTTGTTGTCGGCGCGACACTCTGCTGTAGCGATGCGACAAACTGCCACCCTCGCGCCTTTTGTGTCTTCAGGGCGGCTGGTTGCCTCTGCAACCCTATGCTAGCTTGGCCTGCGCCAGGAAGGCCGCCCAACAGCAGGATCGCACCCGAACACAAAGAGGAACGCACATGGCTTTGGCCACGCCCGCGCTTGAAATCCGCAACTTGCACAAACGCTACGGCGAGCTTGAGGTACTCAAGGGTATCTCGCTGACCGCACGCGACGGCGACGTGATCTCGATCCTGGGTTCTTCCGGTTCCGGCAAGTCCACTCTGCTGCGCTGCATCAACCTTCTGGAAAACCCCCACGAAGGCCAGATCGTGGTCGCCGGGGAAGAGCTCAAACTCAAGAAAGCCAAAAATGGCGAACTGATCGCGGCCGACGGCAAGCAGATCAACCGCATGCGCAGCGAACTGGGTTTTGTGTTTCAAAACTTTAACCTGTGGCCGCACATGACCATCCTCGACAACATTATCGAGGCGCCACGTCGCGTACTGGGGCAAAGCAAGGCCGAGGCCATCGAAGTGGCAGAAGCATTGCTGGCCAAAGTCGGCATTGCCGAAAAACGCCATGCCTATCCGTCCGAATTGTCCGGTGGCCAGCAGCAACGCGCAGCGATTGCCCGCACCCTGGCCATGCAGCCCAAAGTGATTCTGTTCGATGAACCGACATCGGCACTTGACCCGGAAATGGTTCAAGAAGTACTTAGTGTGATCCGCGCACTCGCCGAAGAAGGTCGCACTATGCTGTTGGTCACCCACGAAATGGGCTTTGCCCGTCAGGTGTCCACCGAAGTAGTGTTTTTGCACCAGGGCCTGATCGAAGAGCAAGGGTCGCCAGAACAGGTGTTCGACAACCCGGTTTCGGCGCGCTGTAAACAATTCATGTCCAGCAACCGCTAACGGAGCAACACGAATGCAGAACTATAAAAAGCTTCTCATGGCCGCTGCCGCCACACTGGTTTTCAGCGCCAACGCCTTGGCTGCAGACAAGTACAAAGTCGGCATTGAGGGCGCTTACCCACCGTTCAACAACAAGAACGCCAGTGGTGAAGTCGTGGGCTTCGACCCGGATATCGCCATGGCCCTGTGCGCCAAGATGAAAGCCGAGTGTGACATCGTCACCTCCGACTGGGACGGCATCATCCCGGCACTGAACGCCAAAAAGTACGATTTCATCGTGTCGTCGCTGTCGATCACTGACGAACGCAAGCAGGCGGTGGACTTCACCGACCCGTACTACTCCAACAAGCAGCAGTTCATCGCGCCGAAAAAAGTCGACTTCAAAACCGACCTCGCGTCCCTCAAGGGCAAGGCCCTGGGCACTCAGCGTTCAACCCAGGCTGCGACCTGGCTGGATGACAACCTGGGTACCGACGCCACCATCTCCCTGTACGACACTCAGGAAAACGCCTACCTCGACCTGACTTCGGGCCGTGTAGACGCGCTGCTGGCTGACAAGTACGCCAACTACGACTGGCTGAAAAGCCCGGCTGGCCAGGCATACGAGTTCAAGGGTGAACCGGTCAACGAAGACGACAAGGTCGGCATCGCCCTGCGCAAAGGCGACAACGAACTGCGTGCCAAGCTGAACCTGGCCCTCAAGCAAATCGTTGAAGACGGCACGTACAAGAAGATCAACGACAAGTACTTCCCGTTCAGCATCTACTGACCTGCCTGACCGGTGCGCCTGTAGGCGCGCCGGTCCCTAGCAAAGCCTGCCTACCCCATGACTATCGATTTATACGGATTCGGCCCGGCGCTTGCCGCTGGCGCGCTGATGACCGTCAAACTGGCACTTACCGCGCTGTGTCTGGGCCTGGTGCTCGGATTGCTCGGTGCCTTGGCCAAGACCTCCCCCTTCAAACCGCTTAGATGGTTGGGCGGCGCCTATTCGACCCTGGTTCGCGGCGTGCCCGAACTGCTCTGGGTGTTGCTGATCTACTTTGGCAGCGTGAACCTGGTGCGCACCATCGGCGAATACATCGGCATGCCCGACCTCACCCTCAGCGCCTTTGCGGCGGGTGTACTCGCGCTGGGCCTGTGCTTTGGTGCCTATGCCACCGAAGTGTTCCGCGGTGCCATCCTGGCCATTCCCAAGGGCCACCGCGAAGCGGGCATGGCACTGGGCCTGTCCAAACCGCGGATTTTCACCAAGCTGGTGCTGCCGCAAATGTGGCGCATTGCCCTGCCCGGCCTGGGTAACCTGTTCATGATCCTGATGAAGGACACCGCGCTGGTGTCGGTCATCGGCCTTGAAGAAATCATGCGTCAGGCGCAAAACGCCGTGACCTTCGCCAAACACCCGTTCACCTTCTACATGGTGGCAGCCGTGATGTACCTGTGCCTTACCGTACTGGCCATGGGCACCATGCACGTGCTTGAAAAACGCGCAGCGCGCGGCTTCGTGAGGAGGACGTAATGGAGTGGGAAGTAATCCTCAAGTGGCTGCCCAAGCTGATGCAGGGTGCGACCCTGACCCTGGAGCTGACCGCCATCTCGGTGATCGCCGGTCTGATCGTGGCCATCCCGTTGGGCATCGCCCGCTCATCCAAGCTCTGGTATGTGCGCTCACTGCCCTACGCCTACATCTTTTTCTTCCGCGGCACGCCGTTGCTGATCCAGCTGTTTCTGGTCTATTACGGCCTGGCGCAGTTCGATGTGGTGCGTGACAGCGCGTTGTGGCCGTACCTGCGCAGCCCGTTCTGGTGCGCGATCATCACCATGACCCTGCACACCGCTGCCTACATTGCCGAGATCCTGCGCGGCGCGATCCAGGCCATCCCGCCAGGTGAAATCGAGGCAGCACGGGCCCTGGGCATGTCGCGTTTCAAGACCCTGGTGCATATCGTCCTGCCACGCGCTGCACGCATCGGTCTGCCGGCCTACAGCAACGAAGTGATCCTGATGCTCAAAGCCAGCTCGCTGGCGAGTACCGTGACCCTGCTGGAACTGACCGGAATGACCCGCACCATCATTGCCCGCAACTACCAGACCGTGGACATGTTCCTGGCTGCCGGGGCAATTTACCTGGTCATGTCGTTTGTGCTGATCCAGGGCTTCAAACTGCTGGAGCGCTGGTTGCGCGTCGATGCCTGCCAAGGGCGCTGACCTGCTTACCCGCTTCGAGGCGCTGGACGGGTTTCTGCAAAACCACCAGCACCTCTGGCGCCCACGGCCCTTCACTCAGTTGAACGTGCCGTGGGAAGCGCAAAACCCGAAACTGGCGCAGTGGTTGCGCCAGCGTTCGCTGCAAGACGCCGAAGCCAGCCACAACCACCCCCAACACCTGCCCGCCCCTGCGCCGTTCCCTGAACTGGCGGCGACTTCCCTTGCCCTGAGCGCAGTGCCACGACTAGCGGCCCAAGCCCTTGCGCCCGTAAACCCGCGCTTACAAGTGGATGTACCCGGGCGCAAATGGCAACAGATCGAGGCCTTCGCCCAGAGCCTGACCTTTGCACAAGCGCCAACCCACTGGCTGGACTGGTGTGCGGGCAAGGGGCATTTGGGGCGCCGGCTGTTAAGTGCCGGGCAACAACTGACGTGCCTGGAATATGATCCGGCATTGATCGAATCCGGCCAACACCTGAGCCAGCGTCATCAACTGGCGGCCCGTCATGTTCAGCAAGATGTGCTCGCTGAAGCAGCAGCCCGGCAGCTCACACCCCAAATGACACCCGTGGCGCTGCACGCCTGCGGCGATTTGCATGTGCGCCTGCTGCAACTGGCCAGCGCGGCGGGGTGTGCACAACTTGCCGTGTCCCCCTGCTGCTACAACCGCATCGGCGGGTCGCACTATCAAGCGTTATCCACAGCCGCCAAGGCATCTTCCCTGCAACTGTCACTGGAGGACCTGAACCTGCCCATGAGCGAAACCGTGACCGCCGGCACCCGCGTGCGCCTTCAGCGTGACCAGTCGATGGCACGGCGCTTGGGTTTTGATCTGTGGCAGCGCCAGCGCCGTCAGTGTGATGAGTACTTATCCACACCCTCGCTGCCCAGCAGTTGGCTGAACAAGCCGTTTGCCGAGTACTGCTCGGACTTGGCGGCGCTGAAGAACTTATCCACAAGTGGCGAAGAAGACTGGCCGGCGCTGGAAGCCGCAGGCTGGGAGAGGTTGGCGCAGGTGCGCAACCTGGAATTGGTGCGCGGGCTGTTTCGCCGCCCGCTGGAGCTGTGGTTGGTGCTCGATCGGGCGCTCTACCTGGAGGAGAACGGCTATGCAGTGCAGGTTGGCGAGTTCTGCGACAGCCAGCTGACGCCGCGCAATTTGATGGTGCTTGCGCAGCGCTGTGGATAACCCTGTGGGAGCGGGCTTGCTCGCGATTCAGGCGCTGCGGTCTGACAGTTAAACCACAGCGATCTCATCGCGAGCAAGCCCGCTCCCACAAAGGGTTTCGCAGGACTACGACCCGCGATATGTCGAAAAACCATAAGGGCTGAGCAACAACGGAATGTGGTAATGCTGATCCACATTCTTCACTTCAAAAATCACCGGGATTTCCGGGAAGAACGTGTCACGCCCTGCCTTCTTGAAATAATCGCCGGTCTTGAATACCACCCGGTACTCCCCCGCCTCGAACGCCTGCTTGCCCGGGAACAACTCGCCAATACGTCCCTGCTCATTGGTCACGCCTTGCGCCAGCGGCTGCCAATCCTTGCCCACATGCTTTTCCAGGGTCACATTGACCCCCGGGGACGGCAGACCGTTTTCAAGATTCAGCACATGCACGCTCAACGGATTGCCGGCAGCCAGCGCCAGGCTCGACACAGCGCTCAGGCTTAAAGCCGCCAGGGTGATTCGCAACGATTTCATGGTAAGTCCTCAGTGGTTAAAATTTGATCAACGTTGAATGGTCAGGCCAACTTGCCCGGCAGCCTTGATCGCGCAGGCTTCGTCCTGCTCAGCACCGCCCGCCCCGGCCACGCCCAGCGCGCCCACCAGTTCACCTTCGGCGAACAACGGCACACCGCCGCCCAGCAGCAACAGCTCGGCAATGGAGTTGAGATTGGCGGCCTCGGGGTTGTTACGCGCACGCTCGGCAAACAGGCGGGTCGGGGTTTTGGTCGACAGCACCGGTGTGGCGCCGCGCTGGCGAATCAGTTGCAGCAGTTGCCAGCCATTGAGCCCCGGCAGCATCACGTCA
>NZ_WIVQ01000277.1:0-409 GCF_009600545.1 Pseudomonas sp. FSL R10-1339
GCAGAGCGCGCCATCAGCCATTACTCATGGCCGGGTAACGTACGTGAGCTGGAGAACGCCGTAGAGCGCGCCGTGATCCTGTGCGAAAGCCCGGAAATCTCGGCCGACCTGCTGGGTATCGACATCGAACTGAGCGACTTGCAAGACGACGACTTCATCGGCCTGGCCCCGCAACAGAGCATCAGCAGCGGTAACACCAGCCTGGACCCGACCGAAGACCTGTCACTGGAAGACTACTTCCAGCACTTCGTTCTGGAGCATCAAGACCACATGACCGAGACCGAATTGGCCCGCAAGCTGGGGGTGAGTCGTAAATGCCTGTGGGAACGTCGCCAACGCCTGGGCATTCCACGCAGAAAAACCGGTGTCGCCAGCGAAAACCGAAGCGGGTAACGCTGCAGGTAACACC
>NZ_WIVQ01000278.1:0-407 GCF_009600545.1 Pseudomonas sp. FSL R10-1339
GCACGGTATCCGCACCCGTCAGCACCACACTGGCCTGGGCCCGCAAGCGCTGCACCGCCGAGCGCGCTTCTGGCCCGGTGATCCACTGGCTTTCGCCGTTGGCCATCGCGGTGCGGCCATCAAGGCTCATGGCCATTTTGACCCGTACAAACGGCAGGCCGTGTTCCATGCGCTTGAGAAAACCAGGGTTCAACGCCCGGGCATCGGCTTCCAGCACACCACTGCGCACTTCAATACCGGCATCGGCCAAACGCTTGAGGCCACGCCCGGCAACTTCCGGGTTGGGGTCCTGCATGGCTGCAACCACACGCGCCACACCTGCGCTAATCAGCCCTTCGGCGCACGGTGGGGTGTGCCCATGATGGCTGCACGGCTCAAGGGTGACATAGGCCGTGGCGCCCCGCGCC
>NZ_WIVQ01000279.1:0-406 GCF_009600545.1 Pseudomonas sp. FSL R10-1339
GAGCTTCCTCGACCTCGCGGGTCATCCGCGCATATTCTTCCGGCCACAGCGCTTGCTCCATGCGCAGCGACGCCTGCCCAAGCAGGTGCAGCAGGCCGAACAGCCGCATGTCATTGGTGGCGACGACGTGCTCTCGAATCCGCTCCTGGATCACCTCGCAGGCCCGATGCGCCTCTGGCGTCGCCGTGCCCTCGTAGCCGGCTGGGAGTTCTGCTTCTTCAGCGATTCGCGCCCAAGCGATAGCCAGCGCCTCGATGGTGGACAGGTTCATTTGCTCATCCACTTGCGCAGCAGACGCTTTTTCAGGGAGGCGCGCTCTTGCGGATTGCGTCCCTTGTGGTTGGCAATGCGATCCGCCGTGGCGGCCTGGCGCTTGATGGGCCAGTAGGAGCGGCCATCCTTACCC
>NZ_WIVQ01000280.1:0-387 GCF_009600545.1 Pseudomonas sp. FSL R10-1339
CACTGGAGAGGTCCTCCAAACCGCTGCGATCTACACCGTAGACGAGCGTGACGACGCCTCTTTCGTGAAGGTCTTCGCCGCTGGAGTAGCCGCTGCATTCGACCTTGGCCGCACTGCATCTAGGGTATTCCAGCTAGTCCTGCAGGAATACGAACGATCCCCCATGCGCCAGGGATTTGCCGAAAGCATCGAGCTAGCATGGTTCAACGATGGCCTATCTGGTCGGTCCGTGGACATGAGCGAAAAGACGTTCCAGCGGGGCCTTAAAGAGCTTCTGGCCAAGCAATTTCTGGCCCCCCGCACCCCATCCACTTTTTGGGTCAATCCGGCCCTATTCTTCAAGGGTGACCGCGTAAAGTTCATCACCGAATATCGTAGAAAAAGCTC
>NZ_WIVQ01000281.1:0-381 GCF_009600545.1 Pseudomonas sp. FSL R10-1339
GGCCAGCGATAGCATCAGGGCGCAGACGGCAACCGAGTGCAGGTAGGTGTAATCGTCGTGCGTTTTGATGCGTGCGACGCTGATGAGGGCATGAGGTTGGCGCAGCACCGAGGCAGCGATTTCTCCGACCAGCGGCAACGTCGTGCTTGGGTCGACGGCCTTGCCAAGCCGGGCTTCCTGGAACATGTCCATGACTTGGGACTTGGCCGCAAGACAGAGTTTCCGTGCATAACACATTTCGCTCTCCATTGAGGTTGCGCCGTCACTTTTCTTGCTTAGTGGACTAGACGGCAGAGATTGCTCCTCCGACAATTCTCTGGGCTCTGGGCTCTGGGCTCTGGGCTCTGGGCTCTGGGCTCTGGGCTCTCTGGGCTCTCTGGG
>NZ_WIVQ01000282.1:0-379 GCF_009600545.1 Pseudomonas sp. FSL R10-1339
GTGAGCCTTTTGATACGGCCAAGCTTTTCGATGAAAAACACCTATCGAAAGCTTGACCTGCAACAGAGTATCTACAGAATCACTGCAACTGTGGGAGCGAGCCTGCAACAGAGTCTCTCCAGAGACTGCCAGCTCACGTTTTTCGGGATTTTTCGTACAGGTTTGTCAATTGCTGCGTGACGGTTGAGGCCTGCTTGATCTTGTTTGTTTAACTGATACGTTGAGTACATATCCGGCATTTGTGTCTAACTGAGACTATGGTTTCGACCTTACGTCGAGTCCCTTTTGGAAGGACCCAAAAGGAACCAAAAGGTCCTCGCCCCATCGTACGGCCTTCGCTGCGCTCAGGTTCCCTCGCTCCGGTCCTGCTCCGTGGGCA
>NZ_WIVQ01000283.1:0-373 GCF_009600545.1 Pseudomonas sp. FSL R10-1339
GCGGCTACAGCGGCTACAGCGGCACATGCCGGCTCAGCTGCGCTCTGAGCGCCGCTGGTTTGACCGGCTTGGGCAAGTACTCCAGCCCTGCAGCATGGACTTGAGCAATCATCTCCGGCCGACCGTCGGCGCTGATGACAACCCCCGGCACAGGTTCACCCAGCTCAGCCCGCAACCAGCGCATCAGGTCGGTGCCCACTTCACCCTCATCCAGATGGTAGTCAACCAGCACCAGCTGCGGCCTCACACCTTCATTCAATAGTGCGGCGCACTCCTCGCGATTGCGCGCGGTCCAGACACGGCACCCCCATCGCGTCAGCAAACTCTGCATGCCGATCAGAATGCTGTCTTCGTTGTCGATACACAGGACTTG
>NZ_WIVQ01000284.1:0-369 GCF_009600545.1 Pseudomonas sp. FSL R10-1339
CTTATCCATGCAGATCCTAAATCCCTGCAAAACCGGGGAAAATCACGGCGCCAACCGTGACCCCCAACGAACCCCCTACAGTACCAACTGGAGGGGGTTTTTTAATGCCCGATGGCTTGGGCAAATGCCTGCTCAATCTGGTGTTCGGTGAAGTCCGTAGTGCCCGTTAATGGAAAGTCTCCCAAGAAGAATACGGAGCGAAACGGCAGAGTCCCCGGAACTGGTTTTTCATCCCACACCAAGAGCCAGTCCAGATGGTCAAACGCTGGGTCTTGGAGCGACATGGCATAGAGCCGGGCATCATCTGGCGTCCAATCCGGGAAGATGTGTCGAGGCCCTACCACTGATCGCTCAGCATCGTAGAAAGCA
>NZ_WIVQ01000285.1:0-362 GCF_009600545.1 Pseudomonas sp. FSL R10-1339
GATGACGGGATCGAACCGCCGACCCTCTGCTTGTAAGGCAGATGCTCTCCCAGCTGAGCTAATCACCCTTGTACTTCGCTTTCGTTGCGGGGCGCATTCTCTCACACTATTTGTGTAAGTGGTTGTTTTTATTTGGCTTTTTTCAAAGCCTTGTAAAAACATCCGTTTCCATCGCCCTGCATCTTTGATTTCGCAGCGAACTGCCAAACCGAAGCCTTTCGGGTAAACCTGCATTTATCAGGCTTATCCCAACCACAAGCGTTCAAGGGGCTTATGGCAACAAAAATGGCGCAGCGGACGGGACTCGAACCCGCGACCCCCGGCGTGACAGGCCGGTATTCTAACCGACTGAACTACCGCTG
>NZ_WIVQ01000286.1:0-360 GCF_009600545.1 Pseudomonas sp. FSL R10-1339
GGCCAAATCCGAGATCGATCCTGTTCGGGAAAAGCGCCTCAAGCAGTTGATAGTTCTCGGCTATTTTCAGGCTGCTGTAGTTGGGCAGCAGAACGCCCCCGGAACCTACGCGGATGGCTGTCGTCGCAGAAGCGATGCGCGACATCAGTATTTCCGGTGAGTTGCTTGCGGTGGCGGGGGCTCCATGATGCTCGGACACCCAAAACCGGTTGAATCCTTTGTCTTCCACACGCTGTGCCAGTCGCACACTGGACGCCAGCGCATCGACTGGGAGAAGACCTTCATCGACGGGTGAATAGTCCAGAATGCTCAGCTTCATGGATCTCATCACGGTTTACGCTCCTTCAGTCTGTTCAGGTG
>NZ_WIVQ01000028.1:0-54951 GCF_009600545.1 Pseudomonas sp. FSL R10-1339
GGCTGTGGCATGGGGTGCGGCGCTGGGTGTCCGCCAGTGTGCGGCAGCACAAAAGTCCGTGCGCCGCCACCACCGCGCAGTTGCCAGGCCAGGGCGACAGAGGTGTGCAGCAGGCAGGCGCTGAGCACGCCACAGAACAGCCAGTGCAGACGCTTCATGGTTGCGCCTCCAGGCTGTATTTGCTCGGGGCCCACTGCAACGGCACTTCCTGGGCACCTGCGGGCGGATCAAAATCAAAGCTGTGGGCGCTGATTGCCGGTTTGAGCTGCCAGGTAAAGTCGACGCTGTGACGCGGCTGCTCGGGTATGTCGCGACGGGTGATGGTCAGGCGGCACGGCAGGCGCTGTTCGCCGTCACGCAGCCACAGCTGCCAGTCGATAGCATCCTGACGCAAGGCGTAATGAACACAGCGCTGGCCGTCCAGCGTCTCACTGCCAATCAGCACGGCCGAACGCAAACCGGCCTGTCTGACGGTGTTGGCGTTCCAGCGAAACAGGTCGGCCAGCGGCAACTCGATGCCATAGCGACTATTGAGCAGGTCGATCAGTGCGTTGATGTTCGCCGGGGCGGGGGCGCTTGCGTAGTAGGGGCTGGGGCTCTGGTAGAGGGTGAAGCGCTTGCCGTTGTAATAGAGGGTGCGGTGTATGCCCTGATTGTCCACCGAGACCAGCAGCTTGTCCGGCTGTTGGGCCAGCAGTCGGGTGGTGTGCCGAAATTCGACGGTCTGGCCGTTATCCAGTACCTGGTCTGTCTGGCTGCGGGCCTCGACGCCAAACTGCCTGAGGCTGCGCAGGTAACTGCCCATCTGCTCCAGGGCCTGCACAGCCGCAGGCTCGATGGCGGACGGGTCGCCGGCGTGGGCGTGCAAGGCCAGGGCCAGTAACAGGCCTGGCACTACGCGACGTACCCGAGGCATGGTCACGACGCTTACCAGACGTACTGCATGCGCAGCGTCCAGGTGGCGATATCCGGTGAGCCTTTACGCTCGCTCACGGTGTCGGTATAGGCCAGCAGGCCGCCGAATTGGGGGGTGAGCATAAAGCCCATGCTGGCGCCTGCCAGGGTACTTTCCTGTTTGTTGTCCTGCCAGTCGCCGTCAATTTTTGTCTCGCCGCCCCGGCTATAGGTGGCGTCCAGCGAAGCCCAAAGGGCGCGGTTGAAGTTGTAGCTGTAATGGCCTTCGATGGCATACAGGGGTTTTTGTTCGAGCTTGCTGTTGCCCTGGTATTCATCGTTGGACCCGAACAACGACACCATGGTGTTGATCTCCAGCCAGGTGGGGCCTATGGGGGTGCCGAAACCCAGCTCGGGTTTGTACACCCAGCGATTGGCACCGATATTGATCACCCGGTTCTTGTCATAGTCGCCGGTGGGGGTGGTGACTGTCAGGGCTGCCGTGAGAAAGGTCTCGGGAGTCCATTTGGCGAACTCCTCCTTGCTCAGGGCGGGGCCGCCAAAGATGTTGTGTGCGAACACCAATTGGGTGTCACCCATGCCACCGTTGTGTTTGGTACCGGTGAAATAGCGGGCGTTGTCGAATGATGCGGATAGATCGGCGTAAGGCTGCAGGATCTCGAAGGCACTGTTGCGCCCGTCGATACCGAAGCTACGGGCATAACGCAGGATATACAGGTCGGCATTGAGGGACAGACCGTCGATGGGTAGCGAGGTGTCGATGGGGGTATTGGAGTCGACGCGGTTGTAATAGCCGAACAGCATGTTCAGGTCGGTGGGGGTGTTTTGCCAGTCACGGGCGTTGTCGGCCCAGCCTGCCAGCGGCGTCAGGATCAGGGTGAGGGCGGTAAAGCTGGCCTTGCGAGCGGTACTTGCTCCCATCGTAGTGCTCCTTCAATCGCTCTTTGGCGGTTTATCGTCCGATGCCCGGCGTGTTTATTTGTTTACTGAAGCTAGCAGCAACCGCGAAATTCGCTGGCTGGAGACGCAAATGCTGCTGATTCTGTGGGCTGGGTCTCTTTTAAATGACGAGCGGTTATAGGTGTTGCGCTCGGGGAGCAGGGTTGGTGTTGTTCAAATTTTTGCTTTTGCTGTAGCCACCCCCAGGAATGGATTTGTCCCCGGTGGTTTTAACTGCAATACCGGCGACATATTTTCTCTGTGGGACCAAGCCCATTCAGCGGACTACTGGTTATTTAGCCACCTATGGGCACTGGCTGCGTGATATCGTATTGACCTTTATCCAGAGGTTATCCAATGCGAATGCTGATTAGCGTCATGAGTCTGGCCATGCTGGCCGGTTGTGTGTCTCCTGCGATGGACACTGCCCGTAACCAAGCCCCGACCCGGGTGCTGGCTTCGGAAAAAGCCACGGCGCTGGTCGCCGAATGCATCAAGTTTTCCTGGCAGGATGAAAGCGTGTTCGGGGTCGATGCCAGTGCCTATATCAATAACGACAAGGCTGGCAAACAGACCGTCTACACCCGTGGCGCCGAGTCCTTTGCCGATCTGACGCCCCAGGGCACCGGCACGGCAGTGAGCTACTACGCCCAACAGCCGGGTGATGCTGCTGCCATGCGCCGCCTGGCGATGCTGGCGACATGCCTGTAACCGCGTAATGGACTTGAGGCAGGGCTTTGTCCTGACCCGGCACTGGCGTGATACGCCGTCGGGTATCGAGGTCGACTTCTGGTTGGCCACCGATGACGGGCCGCAGCAGGTGCGCCTGCCTTACCAAACCTGCACCGCGTTTATCCCCAAGATTCAGCTTGGCCAGGCCCAGGCTCTGCTGCAGAACGAGCGCGATATCGAATGGCGTGAGCTGGCGCTGTGTGATTTCCAGTCGCGCCCGGTGATCGGCCTCTACTGCCGCCAGCATGCCCAGTTGATGGACATCGCCCAGCGCCTGCGCCGCGCCGGGGTCGATGTGTACGAGGCCGATATACGCCCGCCGGAGCGGTTCCTGATGGAGCGTTTTATCACTGCGCCGGTGAGCTTTGGCGGCCGTGTACAGGGCGATGGCCCGCTGCTGGACGCCCGGATCAAGCCGCATCCCGACTATCGACCCCGTTTGAAACTGGTGTCCCTGGATATTGAAACCAGCGAGCAGGGCGATCTGTATTCCATTGCCCTCGAGGGCTGCGGTCAGCGTCAGGTGTATATGCTGGGCAAGGCCACCGCGGCCGATACCCCGGTGGATTTCGACCTGGAGTTCTGCTCCAGCCGCGGCGACCTGTTACTGCGTCTTAACCAGTGGATGGCCCGGCATGACCCCGACGCGATCATCGGCTGGAATGTGGTGCAGTTCGACATGCGGGTGTTGCACGAGCATGCCCGGCGCCTTGGTATCCCGTTGCTGCTGGGGCGTGGCAGCAGTGAAATGCAGTGGCGCGAACACGGCACGCGCAAAAACCATTTTTTCGCCAGTGCTGCGGGCCGCTTGATCATTGACGGCATCGAGTCGTTGCGCTCAGCGACTTGGTCGTTCCCGTCTTTCAGCCTGGAAAACGTCGCCCAGACCCTGCTTGGCGAAGGCAAGGACATCAGCACGCCGTATCAGCGCATGGACGAAATCAACCGCATGTTCGCCCACGACAAACCTGCGTTGGCGCGCTACAACCTCAAAGACTGCGAACTGGTCACGCGGATTTTCGCGAAAACCGAGCTGCTGACCTTTTTGCTGGAGCGCGCCTCGGTCACGGGGCTGGAGGCCGATCGCAGCGGTGGCTCGGTGGCGGCCTTTTATCACCTGTATATGCCGTTGATGCACCGTCAGGGCTTTGTCGCCCCCAATCTGGGGGACAAACCGCCCCAGGCCAGCCCCGGCGGCTTTGTCATGGAGTCCGAGCCGGGGTTGTATGAGTCGGTGCTGGTGCTCGATTACAAAAGCCTGTACCCGTCGATTATCCGCACTTTTTTGATTGACCCGCTGGGGCTGGTTGAAGGCTTGCGCGAGCCTGGCGATGAAACCTCGGTACCGGGCTTTCGCGGTGCGCGTTTCTCTCGCACCCGGCACTGCTTGCCGGCCATTATCGAGCGCGTGGCCAAGGGGCGCGAAGTGGCCAAGCGGGACAAAAACGCGCCCCTGTCACAGGCCCTGAAAATCATCATGAATGCGTTTTACGGGGTGCTGGGCTCCAGCGGTTGCCGGTTTTTTGATACGCGGCTGGCATCCTCGATCACCCTGCGCGGGCATGAAATCATGCTCAAGACCCGCGCACTGATCGAGGCCCGGGGCTATAGCGTGATCTATGGCGACACGGACTCCACCTTTGTCTGGCTGCGCAGTCAGCACAGTGAGGAGGACGCGGCGAGTATCGGCCGTGAGCTGGTGCAGTACGTCAACGACTGGTGGCAGGCCCATGTGCGTGACGAGTATGGGCTGACCAGCGCACTGGAGCTGCAATTCGAGACCCACTACAGCCGCTTTTTCATGCCCACCATTCGTGGCGCCGAAGAGGGCAGCAAAAAGCGCTATGCGGGGTTGGTGGTGCACGCCGACGGCCGTCGGGAGATGGTCTACAAGGGGCTTGAGACCGTGCGCAGCGACTGGTCACCGCTGGCCCGGCAGTTCCAGCAGGCGTTGTACCTGCGCATCTTCAATCGTCAGCCCTGGCAGGCCTACGTGCGTGACTTTGTGCGTGCCACCCTGGCGGGTGAGCATGATGAACTGCTGATCTACCGCAAGCGCCTGCGCCGCCCGCTCAGTGATTACGAGCGCAATGTGCCGCCCCATGTGCGGGCGGCGCGGCTGGCCGATGAATTTAACGACCGGCAGGGGCGGCCCCGGCAGTACCAGAATGGCGGGACGATCAGCTACGTGATCACCGTGGCCGGCCCCCAGCCGTTGGAGAACCGTACCGCAGAAGTGGATTACGAGCACTATCTGTCGCGTCAGCTGCAACCGGTGGCCGACGCGATTCTGGTGTTTGTCGATGACAATTTCAGCGCCCTGGTGGGCGGGCAACTGGGGTTGTTCTAAGCGTCGCTGGCAGGGCTGGCGGCGGCCTTGGAGCGGGCACGATCCTTGGCGGCCTTGGCTTCGGCGGCCAGGCATTCCAGGCAGAACTGCTCGGCATAGCTCATCAGGATTTCGGTGGTGTCGCCCTTGATCGTGCGGGACCCAGCGAGGATATAGCGCATGCGTTTTTCCGTGACCCCGAGGCGCAGGGCAATCCAGGCCGGGGTCTGGCCGATGCGGTCGACCAGTTTGTTGGCGTATTCGGTGGAGTGGTTGTAGCGTTCAGCGTTGGGAAACATAGGGGTTCCATGGGGCGGTAGGATGAAGCCGGAGGGCATGGTACTCCTTTTCACCCGCGCCTATGATTTTGCCTGCCCCGACGGTCACGACTTGACCGGCTTGATCAGACTCTCTGTCGGGATGCCAAACATCTCATGCAGCTTCCAGATCATGGGCAGGGTCAGGGAGCGCTTGCCGTTGAGCACTTCATACACCCGGTTCTGCCGGCCGATCGCAGGCACCAGGTCAGCCGCTGACAACCCGGACTGCTCCATCCTGAAGCGGATGGCATCCACCGGGTTGGGCAGGTCGACGGGAAAGTGCTTGGCTTCGTAGGCTTCGATCAGGGTGATCATGACCTCCAGGTAATCGCCCTCAGGTGTCCCGGGCTGCGGTTCATTGTCGAACAGCGGCGAAACCGACTTCAGTGCGTCTTTGTAGTCCTGCTCGGTGCGAATTGGACGAATATTCATGGCTTACTCCATTTCCACGGTGTTGGCATCGATGGCGTCGTACTGCTGGTGAGTGCCTGCGAATTTGATATAGATGGCGCTGAAGCGGCAGGCCACAGCTACCACGAGCCGATAGTCGTTACCTTTGATGTTGAACACGACCCGGTTGCTCTTGAGAATGCTGGCATGGCGAAACGGCGCCTTGATGTCGGCCGGCGTTTGCCAGTTTGCCTTTTTCGCTTCATCTATCCAGCAGAGGAAGGATTGCTCTGAGCCTGGGTGCTGTTGCCAAAAAATCTTGAGCTGACTGACTGCGATGATTCTCATAAAACGATCCTGGTCCCATGATGGGACTTTTGCAAGTTGGCTTTACGTCCTGTGCTGCTCAAATACCCTGCAACTCTCAGGAGCGCCAGTTTGAAAGCTTGAGCAAATATGAGCTGCGCCATTCAGGCCTCACTGCCCCCGGCATGGACTCTTCTGTAACAGCGAAAGACCCGGCCCAAGTCATGCCCGCCCGCTGTTTTATGAACTAGAGTTTCCCCCACTCACCAACAGACACGAGAGGGACTTTCATGACAGCGCTGGATGTTTTCTGGGTCGGGCTGAGGGGCGGGCTGGGCTCGCTGTTGCGCTGGTGGATCGGTTTGCGGGTAGGGCAGTTCTATAAGGGGCCGTTTCCGCTGGGTACATTTTTGATCAACGTCAGCGGCGCCTTTGTAATCGGTTACCTGAGCATCCTGTTTACCGTGGACTGGCGCGACCGCTACGGCGACTTCCTCAGCGCCGCGGTGCTCACCGGTATCCTGGGCGGTTACACCACATTCAGCAGCATGCAGCTGGATGCCTCGAAACTGGCCAAGGCCAGGGATCGTGCATGGGCCGCAGGTTATCTGATCATCTCGGTACTGGTCGGCCTGGCCGCCGCCGCTTTCGGCGCCTGGCTGGCGCGCTGACTCAGGAGTCACACCATGCTCAACATGATTATTCTGATTTTCGTCGGTGGTGCGTTCGGCGCCATGTGCCGCGAGTTCGTCATGCTCTCGGTGCCGCGCCTGGCCGATGGTTTTCCCATGGATATCTTTGTCGCCAATATCGTCGCCGCGTTCCTGCTGGGCGTGGCCACGTCGCTGTTCAAGAGCAACCGCATCAACCAGTACGTGCACGTGATGGTCGGCACCGGGATCATGGGCGGGTTATCCACGTTCTCCAGTTTCGTGTTTGGCGCAGTCGAGATGATGCAAGACCCGGGCAGTGTTTTTGTCTCCATCTGCTATCTGGTGATCAGCCTGGTAATCGGTTTTGCTGCCGTCGAACTGGGTCTGATTGCCGGGGCCAAGGTTACGCCGCTGCCTGCATCCGATACCCAGCAATAGGCCCTTGCAGCACCCATGAAAAAGCCCTCGTCAGAGGGCTTTTTTATCCTGCCAAGTCTCAGGCCAAAGACGTACGCTTGCCGAAGAACATCTCGGTGATCAGATCATTGTTGATTTGATCGCCCTGCAGGGTACGCACCAGCAACTCACTGCCCAGCAACGGCAACGACAGCACCATGGTCGGGTTGACGCATTTGACCTTGGGCATGTTCCGCGTTTCGTTGACCAGTGCGATGATCTGGGTTTCGTCGCCTGCCACTTCCTTGGCCGCGAGAATGGTGAACACGTTTTCGGCGTCGCTGTCGCACAGGGTGACGATGTACTTGGCGTCCGCTGCACCGGCCAGTTTCAGGGTCGACGCGGCCGACGGGTCACCTTCAATGATATCGGCCTTTTCCGGCAGGTCATGCTGGCTGCCGGCCGCGCATACCACCGTGACGTGTTCGCCGCGATCGGTCAGACCTTTGTAGACGTTTTGTGCCAGGGAACCAACGCCAACGAGGATGTAGTGATTTTTACGCGCCATATGGGTAATCCTGCCTTTAACAATACGTTGGATGTTGTTGCTGATCAGCGGGCCGGCAATGGACGCCACCGAAATCGCGAAGATGGTGATGCCCAGGATGATCACTGTCAGGGTGAAAAAACGCGCATCGGTGGTATGCGGGACGATGTCACCAAAGCCTACGGTGGACATCACCACGATGGCGAAGTAGAACGCCGATGGCAGGTCCGTCACCGGCGGTGCAAAGCCATCACCGATGTAGAGCGTGCCCAGCGTGCTGTAGACGATCAGTGAGGCGATGCTGACCACCGCAAAGAAGCTGCCCGAGGCCAGGCTGTAGTGGTCAAAACGGCGCCAATAGAAGGCCAGCACGGCAATGGTGACCAGCGAGAAGAAGGTCACGCCGTCAGGTTTTTTCAGAATGAAAAAATCCACGCAGACCGTGGCCACCAGCAGCAGCAGGGAAAAAAACCAGCTGATGCGTGACTTGATCAACAGCCCCAGTGACATCAGCAGGAGTACAAGCCCCACCACAAACCCGGGGATTTCCAGCAAGGCTAAAAAGCTTAATGCCTCCTTCCAGGTATCAAAGGAGCCGGATTTGGCATTGGCATGGGCAACGCCACGTTCCAGCACCGGCAGAAACAAAAGAAAGCCGTTGATCGCAACCAGCAAGGCGACCCCATAGGCAAAGGAGATCCGATTTTTTACGTCCTGTAATAAAGTCATGGCACCTACGACGCGTCAGTTAAGGGGTGAGGGGAGTGTAGGTCAGGTTTATCGGGCTGCCACCAGCAGCCCGTGTGCTTGAGCCTCTGATCAGGCGTTGGCAGGCAGTTGGTCATAGCCGCGGATGTAGTAATTGAGGGCCGAAATCAGCCAGCACAGGACAAACATCCCGATGATCCAGTAGCCAATCTCGCCGAAGTTTTCACTGATGGCATTGATCGGCGTCCATATCCCGCCGGTGAGTTGCAGTTTTTCGGCAATCAACCCCAGCGCTTCGACACCACCAATAAACAGGGCCACCACCACCGAGGCGGCAGTGATGGTGATGTTGTAGTAGAGCTTGCGCACCGGTTTGGAAAACGCCCAGCCGTAGGCACCGATCATCACGAAGTTGTCCAGTGAATCGATCAGGGCCATGCCCACCGCAAACAGCACCGGGAACACCATGATTGACCACAGGCTGATGCCGTGGGAGGCGCTGGTGGCGCTGATGCCCAGCAAGCCGATTTCGGTGGCAGTGTCAAAGCCCAGGCCAAACAGAAAGCCCACCGGGTACATGTGCCAGCTTTTGTTAACCAGGTTGAACACCCGACCAAAAATTCGCGCCATCAGGCCACCCTGGTGGGTGGTGATCAGGTCCAGTTCTTCGGGGGGCAGGGTGTGGCCGGCCTTGACCTGTGTGAACTTCTTGTACACCGAGATCAGGATGACCAGGTTGAGCACGCCGAACAGCAGCAGGAATACCGAGGACACCAGGGTGCCGATCAGGCCGCCGGTTTCATGGAACCACTCCATATCGTCCTTGAACGCCATTGCCGTGGCCGCAATCGCGAAAGACGCCAGCACCACAATGGTCGAATGCCCCAGGGAGAACCAGGTGCCTACGGCTATCGGGCGTTTGCCCTGTTGCATCAGCTTGCGGGTGACATTGTCGATGGCGGCAATATGGTCGGCGTCCACGGCGTGGCGCAGGCCGAAGCCGTACGCGAGCAATGCGGTGCCCATCAAGACCGGGTTGTTGCCGAACTCGATAAAGGCCCAGGCCCAAGCCAGCAGGTTGGCCACGATCAGGCCGGTCAGCAGATAAATGGCGCGCCGTGTAGTGTTCGACGGCTCGGCATTTGTCAGGGGGTAGGCAATCGCGGTCATGGAAAGACTCCGGCAAAGGGATCGAAATTATTGGCGGTGGGCCGGCATGACGTCTTTGTTGGGCACCAGAAACAGCCAGGAAGCCAGTACAAAGGGCATGGTCAATGTCGGGATGCCAACCGGGGCCAGTACTGTATTCAAGGCGCCTTGCACAAATACAGTGAAAACCACGCCAATCAGGGTGTAGATCAACACGCGCCAGCTGGGCTTGTTGAAGGTCGAGCCCAGGGCGATGGCAGTCAGCACGGCGCTGAAGGCATACAGGCCGTTATTGATGCTGGCGTGTTCGGCTTGCAGCACCACGGCCACCAGCACCGCCAGCAGCGAGCCCAGCAGGCCGAACACCGCGGCCCACAACGATGACACCGCCAACCCGGCGAGAAACAGCACGCTGCCGATCACCGTGCTGATCAAGAACACTTCGGAGATCCCGTAGAACGTGCTCTTGAACAGGTCGATGCCATCGAACAGGCTGGTGTTGTACGCGACCAGATCATGGGGCAGGTTGGGCACGGGCAGGGCGCTGGTGTTCAGGCCGCCAAAGGCATAGCTGGCCAGCAGCATGGTCCAGGTCACCAGCACGAAGGGCGCCGTGAGGGCGGCGACTTTCCAGGTCTTCAGAATATCGGCGATGCAGATGGTGACGATTACCGAGACCACGCTGCCGAGGATAATACACAGCCACAGGATGGGTGTGACGGCGAGGAAGGTAGGCAGGGCAGCGCCGACCAGGCAGCCGTTATAGCCGTAGAGGCCGGCCTTCCAGGAAGTGCGGTCCTTGAGGTGCATACCGGTAAGGGTTGCCACGACCGTGCCCAGCACACTGCCGAAGGTCATGGCCGGGTTGCCTTCGCCAAACGCGCCGACAAAAATGGCGGCAAAAAACAGTAGCCCGGTCAGCGGGTTATTCTGGAACATGACCTGAGCACAACCACGCAGGGTGACGTCGATAAACTCAAGGACGACGTTGCCATCCACGATTTTCGACCACTTGGATGCAGCTTCCATATTGACTCTCCCAATTGAGCATTTGGCCAGGATCAGCTTGCGTAGCAGCTGCCATAGGAACGAGGCTGCGTTCGGCGGCGCAGCCGTCGCAAAATCAGGCACTGCGGTGTGCCAGTCAAACCCTGCCCTCAGGAATTACGACGGCTGCGCCGCCGGACGCAGCCTCGTTCCTTCGGCAGCTGCTACACAGCTACTTCCACAAAAACGCGGGTTGCAGGGTCACGCCCAGGATTTCTTCGCGGGCCACCTTCCAGAACTCGCGGATTTGCGCCTTGACCTCGCCACTGTCGTTGCCCAGCACCTTGAATATCAGCCCGCAGTCGTTGGGCAGGCGGGTCACCCCGCTGGCCAGCCCGGCCTGCATGTCAAACAGCGCCGGGATGCGCTCGACAATCCGGTCGTGATGCTCCCTGGGCGTGAGCAATACCACGTTGCCGAACACATCGAAGGTCTGCATCACGCCAATGGCGTCCAGGCTCTCTTTTTTTGGCTCAAGAATGTACTTCTCGACAAACAGCTCGCGACCCTCGAGGTTCTCGGCGCGCACCCGGGAGGAGTACACGTCAAAGCCGAAACGCTCATCCACATGATGATACTTGCGCCCCGACATCAGGATTTCGCAGTAGATGGCCGTCGCCGTGGGGTGGATCCTGATTTGCGTGTCGGTGATAAACCGTGCATTGCGATGGGGGATCAGCGGGTCGGGCATAAACTCCAGGTAGCCGCCTTCTTCGATCGTGAAGTGCTGGATTTGCGAGGCGTAGTTGGCATTCATCGAATGCACTTTGGTCGCCGACTGGGTGGTGACGTGCCCGCAGGCACCCACCCCCACGTTGACATCAGTGGCCAGGCGGTCGCCCTGCAGCACGCAGCCCGAAGTTGAAATCATGGTCACACAGGGCAGCTCGGGCATTTCCTCGTCCCAATACAAGGCCCGTTGCACCAGCGATGGTACGCGGCGCTCCATGTCCGCCAGCACGCTGCGGTTACCGCGCTTTTCAAAACCCAGGCGCAGGTAGCCGCTTTTACCCACGGCACCGCTGTGCATTTGCGCCGGTTCGTCCTGGTACTGCGACAGCTCCGGCGCATCAATGCCGAGTGAGTGAGCGCGTAGCCGTGACGGGTTGTTCACGATCTGGCTCTGCGCTGTCATGCACTGACCCCGCTTTTGACCGCCGGTTTTTGTGCGAACAGGAACATGTGCTCGATCATGTCCACCAGTTCTTCAATGCCCTGACCGGTCTTGCAGTTGGTGAGGATATACGGGCGGTTGCCGCGTACCACTTTGGTGTCGCTTTCCATCACATCAAGGCTGGCGCCAACGTAGGGGGCGAGGTCGATCTTGTTGATGATCAGGATATCGGCCTGCACCAGCCCCGGGCCATTTTTGCGCGGGATTTTCTCGCCTTCGGCGACGTCGATCACGTAGATATAAAAGTCGGCCAGGGCCGGACTGAAGGTCAGGGTCAGGTTGTCGCCGCCGCTCTCGATCATGATCAGGTCGCTGTCGGGGAACTTCTCTTCCATTTCCTCGACCGCGGCAATGTTCATGCTCGGGTCTTCACGCACTGCGGTGTGCGGGCAGGCACCCGTTTCCACACCGAGGATCTTGTCTTCATCGAGGATACCCTTGAGGGTACGTTTGACCTGTTTGGCATCTTCGGTAGTGACGATATCGTTGGTGATGATCAAGGGCTTGTAGCCACGGTTGATCAGGATCGGAGTGATCACTTCGATGATCGCGGTTTTACCTGAACCGACCGGGCCGCCAATACCAATACGAGTAATCTTTTTCACGGTTATTTCCTTACCAGATAGGGGAGCGGAAGCTGCGTCGACACATGCCGACGCAGCCCGGGGTGTCAGTTCATGAATAGCCGTACATGTGCCTTGACGTGCACGGCGGCGAGCACATCGACTATCGGGACATAGGAGGACATCTGCTCGATATCGCCGACTTCGGCGATATCGCAGAACGCTTCAATGTCGTGGTTGAGTTCGAACAGGATGTGCTGGGTGTCCAGGTGCGTGACCCGCATCAGGCGCATGGTCGCGCTGAGGATGGTCATGGCCACGCCGTACTGGTGCATCACCACGACCTCACGGGCACCGATGCCCTGGGTCGACATCACCACGGCCTGGGTGACGGGGTAGGTGCCTGCCGCGTTGCCGGCCTTGATCTGTTCAAGCCACCAGCGCACCAGCGGTTTTTCGACGACATGGATCGACATTTCCGCCAGTTTTTTGCCCATGCGCGTGGCCATCAACCGGCTTTCTTCATTGAGCTTGCGGTTATTCACCGCCCAGTCGGCGCGTAAAATGCCGTCGCGGTCTTCTGCCACGGCAGCCCGGTGCGCAGCGACCACGCCCATGCCGTCACAGCTGGCCGCCTGCTTGAGGGCGGTGAGCACAAAACCCTTCAGGGTCGGGACATCGTGCACGATGCCTTTTTGAATGGCCGATTCCACGCCGTTGGAGAACGAAAAGGCACCGACCGGCAATACGGAATCGCCAAACTGCATGATGCGAATTAGATCTGATGCGTTCATCTATGCGCCTTCTTGCCGGGTTCAGTGCTTATGGCTGTGAAACGTATGGCCGTTGTCGTGACTGTGACTGTGTGCGTCATGGCTGTGCACGCCCTGGATCTTCAGGGCGGCAGCGTCCAGCTTGTCTTGCGGGCTGGCCACGTGAACATGGGTGTCGGTTTCTTCGGCACCGCCAAACAGCAGGCGCGCCTCGGATGTGGTCAGAAGCGGCAGGATTTCGGCGCCGCCAACAAAAGCGTACGGCAGGTGTTGAAAGCCGTGGGTGCGCATCACCGAGTCCATCATTTTGGTTTCGACGGTGAGCGGGATATAGACCTCGTTGTTTTTGGTCACGGCTTTCCAGTGCTGGTTGCCGAGGGCATGGCCCAGCTCGAAGCTGGTTTTGATCAGCACGTCCAGGGGCTGTTTTTTCAGCTCCTTGAGATCGATGACCATCACGTCGCGCAGGTTCAGTTGCACCACCACGGCGGTGTTGGAGCCTTCATCCCAGAGCAGCACATCGCCGTCCGAGAGCACCACGTTACGTTCCAGCGAAATGCCCAGGTCAAGACCGCCGAGGCTGGTGCGTCGGCAGCGACTTTTTTGCGCTTCACGCTGGTCGAGCACCAGCAGGTCAACCTTGGCGCCTTCGAGTTTGTGTTGCCAGTGCGGGTCTTTCTTGGCGTTGCCGAGTATGTGTTCAATCAAAATCACGTCGCAAACTCCTTCCCTGAATCATGTGCCGGGCGTGTGCCACCGGGTGCAGGTGCCCCCGGTAGCGGCCCGTTCAGGCATTAGCCAAAGAAATAACGCTGGTTCATGGTGGCCACATCGATGGGCTTGCACGTGGCGTGTACGCCGTCGACTTTTACCGCGAAAGTTTCCGGATCAACATCGATATGCGGGGTCTGGTCATTGCGCACCAGGTCCTTTTTGGACACGGTGCGGCAACCGCGCACCGCCATGACCTGACGCTCCAGCCCGGCCTTTTCTTTCACCCCGTCTTCCAGCGCCGCTTGCGACACGAAGGTCACGCAGGTGTCTTGCAGGGACTTGCCGAAGGCACCGAACATCGGACGGTAGAACACCGGCTGCGGGGTTGGCAGAGAGGCGTTCGGGTCACCCATGGCGGCCCAGTTGATCATGCCGCCCTTGATCACCATTTTCGGTTTGGCCCCGAAGAAGCGCGGATCCCACAGCACCAGGTCGGCCATCTTGCCGACTTCCACCGAGCCCAGCACATGGCTGATACCCTGGGCCAGTGCCGGGTTGATGGTGATTTTGGCCACGTAACGCAGCACCCGGAAGTTGTCGTTATCGGCGCTGTCTTCCGGCAGTTTGCCACGCGACACTTTCATCGCATGGGCGGTTTGCATCACCCGCAGCCAGTTTTCACCGACCCGGCCCATGGCCTGGGAGTCACTGGAAAACATGGAGATCACGCCCATGTCCTGCAGCACGTTTTCGGCGGCAATGGTTTCCGGGCGTACGCGGCTTTCAGCAAACGACACGTCAGCCGGCACGTTCGGGTTGAGGTTGTGGCAGACCATGATCATGTCGAACAGCTCGGCCTGGCTGTTGACGCCGTAGGGCAGGGTCGGGTTGGTCGAGCTTGGCAGTACGTTGCTCTGGCTGGCCACCTTGATGATGTCGGGGGCGTGACCACCACCGGCGCCTTCCGTGTGGAAGGTGTGAATGGTGCGACCTTCGAAAGCATCGATGGTGTCTTCGACGTAGCCACATTCGTTCAAGCTGTCAGTGTGCACCGACACCTGCACGTCCATCTCGTCGGCGGTACGCAGCGCATGGCGCAGTGCGTTTGAGGTTGCGCCCCAGTCTTCGTGAACCTTGAGCCCGGCGACACCGGCGATGATCTGTTCGGCCAGCGGCTCGCGGCCAAAAGAGTTGCCCTTGCCCAGCATGCCGACGTTGATCGGCAGCCCTTCGAGCGAACGTAGCATCTGGCGGATGTTCCAGGGGCCGGCAGTCACGGTGGTGCCGTTGGTGCCATCGGTAGGGCCGATACCGCCGCCGAAGAAGGTGGTAATGCCGTTGGACAGCCCGTGATAAGCCTGCTGCGGCGAGATCAAGTGAATGTGGGTGTCGATCCCGGCTGCAGTCAGGATCAGGTGCTCGCCGGAGATGGCGTCGGTGCTCACACCCACGACCAGGCCGGGGGTCACGCCGCTCATGATGCCCGGGTTGCCGCTTTTGCCGATCCCGACGATCTTGCCGTCACGGATACCCACGTCGGCTTTGATTACGCCCTGGATCGCGTCGATGATGGTGACGTTGGTGATAACCAGGTCCAGTACGCCGTTGTCGCGGGTCAGGGTATTGTCGGCGCCCATGCCGTCGCGCAGGGATTTGCCGCCGCCGTAAACGGATTCTTCACCGTAACCGCGCAGGTCCTTTTCAATCTCGACAAACAGGTTGGTGTCACCCAGGCGGATTTTGTCGCCCGTGGTTGGGCCGAACAGGCCTGCGTATTCTTTGCGTGAAATGGTTGGCATCGGTGGCTCCTTTTCTAATGCCGCGCGAGCGTCAATGGTTCAACGGCGCGAGTGCAAAGTATGAGAATGCGTGGTTACTTGTCGTTGACGGGCTTGGACGGCTTGGCCGGCTCGGAGAACTTGAAGCCGCGATCGACTGCGCGCTGGATGGCCTGCAGTTTTTCCGGGCGCTCATGGTTGCTGGTGAGCTTGTCCGGTACCCAGCCATCGACCAGGTTGTTGAAGCCGTAAAGCGTTTGCTTGCCACCGTAGGGGATCAACGGCACTTCGATTTCGTCGCCCGGCTCGAAGCGGATGGCTGTGGTGGCCGTGATGTTCAGGCGCTTGCCAAAGGCGGCGGCGCGGTCGAATTCCAGGGCACGGTTGACTTCAAAGAAGTGAAAGTGCGAGCCGATCTGGATCGGACGGTCACCGGTGTTGCGCACCTTTACCTTGGTGACGGGGCGGTCTTCGTTAAAGGTGATGGGCGTGCTGGCGTAAATCGTGCCGCCCAGAGGCACATCGGCTTCATTGCCCTTGCTGACGCCACCGGGGTTCTTGGCGTGGGGGATGCTGTGGTTCGGGTGAGTATCCTGGTGCGGGCCTGCTGTCTCTTTGGTGCTCATGACTGATTCCTCAAAACGTGAAAGTTTTGCGTTTACCGGGTTTAAAGCAGACGGTTACTTGATCGGGTCGTGGACCGTGACCAGACGACTGCCGTCGGTGAAAATCGCTTCAACCTGAACGTTGGGAATAAGGTCGCTGACGCCTTCCATCACGTCATCCTTGGTGAGTACTTTGCTGGCCTCGGTCATCACATCCTCAACCGACTTGCCATCGCGTGCGCCTTCCAGGGCGGTCACGGTGATAATTGAAACAGCCTCTGGATAGTTCAATTTCAAGCCGCGAGCCTTGCGCCGGAATGCGACGTCCGATAGGGTGTAAACCATCAGCTTTTCGACTTCTCTGGGGGTGAGCTGCATAAGCCCTCCTATCTACAGTGCGGTAAGAATTAACGTTCTGGAGTGCCGCTCAGGCGTGCGCGCATGCAAAACACTCCACACGATGGGTACGTGTGAAGGCGGGTTGACGTGTGAGTGGGGTTTTTTAATGCCTGTTGTCGTTTCATAAGCTCAACCGTTCAAATCCATTAATACGGGTGCGAGCAGAGCCTAGACCATAATTTCAGGCAGGCCAGGTGTTGCAGGCGTGCGGGTCAGAGGCTGTTGACACGAAATGAAATCCAAGGATTTGTTAAAAACTTCATATAAAACAATTTGTTATATGTTTTGAGTTTGTGGTTTAAGCGTCGTTAATCGCTGAAAATTCCATGTTTATGTACGAAGAATCTTCATCTTTAGTGCGATAAGTCATCTAAATGAGTCGGATGTAACTTTTTGCTGTGGGTGTTACGTTATTTTTCGTCGGGCAACTTGTCGTTTTTAAACAAATGCCGATGGCCGCAGTGGTACAGCGCGGCATGCAACTGGTCATTGAGTTCGGTCAATTGCCTGAGCATCTCCAGGCTTAGCCAGACATAGGCATAAAAGGGTGTCTCGGTGATCTTGCCGTCCAGGCTCTTGAGCACAAGCTCCTTGAGATCGTGGGCTTTCTGGCGCAGTTCGCCGCTGATCTGGTTGTTGGAAATGCCCATACACAGCTTGTTCTGCAGCGATTCGAGCGCTTGCGGGATCAACTGGTGCAGACCGTTCAAGGCGGGCTCGCTTTCGATCAGCAGGTGGCTTTCCCGTGATGACCAATACGCATCGATCATCAGGCTCATGGTGGCCAGCAGGTTGCGGTGCAGGGTTTGCAGGGACTCGAACACTTGTGGCTTGAGGTTGCTTTCGTTGCTGGCAGGGGTGATGTAGTTGCGCAACTTGATGACCGCGTCCAGTTCGTTCTTCAGTTGATCATCCAGATTGGGGCGTTCGGGGATTCGCGGGGAGAAGTATTGCGAGTACAGGGTATTGATCTTGCCCAGGCTCTCGCTGAACTTGATCCGCAGGTCGGTATAGGCCCGCTGTGGGTAAATGCTGGTGTAGAGCATGGCCAACAAAGAACCTGCCAGCACATAGCCGCTGCGGGTGAGTGCCGACTCCATGTCATTGGGCGGGGCGCAGCTGACCACCGCCAGGGTTGCTCCGATCAGCAGGGCCATATAGGGGTGTTTGCCCAGGGTCAGGTAGCCGGCAATAAACATCATCACCGCGCACCAGAGCAGCATCAGGCTAAAAGAGTGCATCTCCAGATACAGCGCCACCAGCCCGGACAGCGCGCCCAGTACTGTGCCGCCGGTACGCTGCAGGGCCCGGGAGAATACGTTGCCCCAGTAGGGCTGTGGTCCCATGACAATGAGCATGGTGATCAGGGCATAGGAGGCGCCGTCGAGCTTGAAGAAGCGGATGACAACAAAGGTAATCAGGAACGCCAGGCTGATGCGGGTGGCGTGGATCCAGCGGTAATTTTTGCAGACCAACTGTTCCAGATTCGAAATCTTTTTACCCAGCCGCATAAAGTCCCCAATTGCTGTAGTGGATTGGGCTGGCAGCGTAGTTCAGGTCTGGCGGGTCCACCACTGGGGATGGCTCTATCGTGGGGCAGGAAAAGCGGCAGGCGTAAAAAAGGCCATTACCATCATGGGGATCCGGTAATGGCCAAAAATCTCAACCAAAGAGAGCGTCAGGCGCAAACCTGACGAACGGCAATGTATCAATGCCACTCTTAGTTAGCTAGCTAAGAGTGAGCGAAACTGTTTTACCTGCTGCGCAACAATGGTGCATTGCTGGTTGGCTAGGCAGGGGGAGCGTTAGCCGATACCCTTTGCTCCATGCAAATACCTGACTTGAATCTACTGGTTACCTTGAATGTCTTGCTCGAAGAGGGCTCTGTGGTGGGTGCTGCCCGACGCATGAACCTGAGTGCCCCGGCCATGAGTCGCACCCTGACCCGGATTCGCGAGGTATTGAACGACCCCATTCTGGTGCGTTCAGGGCGTGGCCTGGTGCCCACGCCCCGTGCACTGGAGTTGCGTGAACAGGTGCGCGGTGTGGTGGAGCTGGCGCACGGGGTGTTCACCCAGAGCCAGAACAGTGATTTGCGTGAGCTGGAGCATACGTTCAGCATTCGCGCCAATGACGTGTTTTTTGGTGTGTATGGCGCAGCACTGCGCCAGCAAATGGCCCTGGAGATGCCCAAGGCTACGTTGCGGGTGGTACCTGAGGGTTTTACTGATGACGAGGCACTGAATGAAGGTCGCATTGACCTGACTATCTGCGCCACTAACCGCTTCAGCCCGGATATCAAGGTCCAGAGGCTGTTTACCTGTCCGTTTGTGGGGTTGGCACGGGAAGGGCATCCGATTTTCGATGAGCCCGTTACGGCCCGGCGCTTTGCCAGTTTTGACCACATCAGTGTGTCCCGCAGGGGCCATGCCCGCGGGCCGATTGATGCGCTGCTGGCCGAACTGGGGCTGGAGCGTCGGGTGTCGTTTACCACGCCGACGTTCTACTCGGCGATTTTTGCCCTGGCAGGGGAGGATCTGATCCTGCCGCTGATGCCCCAGGTGCTGCTCAAAAACCTGGAGCCACTGGGCCTCAAACTGCGCCCGTTCGAGCTGCCGATCACCCTGCAGCCGGTGGATATTGTCCAGGCCTGGCATCCGCGGCTGGATAACGACCATGCCCACCGCTGGCTGCGTCGTACCCTCAAGACCTTTTGCGACAACGCGGTGATTTGACCGCAACCTCTGTAGCCGCTGCCGAAGGAACGAGGCAGCTGCTACGGGGAGGGAGTCAACATTACAATGGTTGCGTCTGACGCACTCCACAGTTAGTTATTTATCAATTTTTATAGCTATGCCGGCTGATTAAACTTTCTGTCATCTATCAAGACGACGGAGTCAGCCATGTATTGGCGGTTTGACCATGGGCGCAGTCTGGCGCCTGGAGCTGCGCTGTGACGGCGCTGGTTGCGGGTGCTGTGGCTCCCACCCCGGCCCCGGCCAGCAGTGCGGCGTTTGGCCTGCGGATTTTTACCGGTCTGCTGGGCGTTTTGCTGGCCGTGCTGGTGTCGGGGTTCAACGAAAATGTCACCAAGGTGGCCATGCCCGATATCCGCGGGGCGATGGGTATCGGTTATGACGAAAGCACCTGGCTGCTGGCGGTGTATTCGGCCACGTCCATCAGTGCCATGGCCTTTGCGCCGTGGTGTGCAGCCACCTTTTCCCTGCGCCGTTTTACCCTGTGTGCCATCGGCGCCTTTTTACTGTTGGGCATTCTTTGCCCTCTGGCTCCGAATGTTGATGCGCTGATGCTGCTGCGCACCTTGCAAGGCTTTGCCGGTGGGGCCTTGCCGCCGATGTTGATGTCAGTGGCGTTGCGCTTCCTGCCGCCGGGCATTCGCCTGTATGGCCTGGGCAGTTATGCGCTGACGGCCACTTTCGGGCCCAGCTTCGGCACGCCGTTATCGGCCTGGTGGGTGGAGTACGCCGGGTGGCAATGGGCGTTCTGGCAAATCATCCCCCTGGGCCTGTTGTCGATGGCCTGCGTGGCCTGGGGCTTGCCGCAAGACCCGTTGCGTCTGGAGCGTTTCAAGCAGTTTGACTGGCGCGGCCTGCTCCTGGGTTTGCCGGGGTTGATCATGCTGGTACTGGCGCTGGAGCTGGGTCAGCGCCTGAACTGGTTCGAGTCGCCGATGATCCGTTTTTTTATCGTCGCCGGCACGGCCCTGATGGTGCTGTTCTTTATCAATGAGTGGTCCCATCCGCTGCCGTTTTTCAAGCTGCAACTGCTGAAAATCCGCAATCTTGCCCATGCATTGTTGACGCTGGGCGGGGTGTTGTTTGTGTTGCTGGCAGTGATCAATATTCCGTCCAGTTACCTCGCTCAGGTGCAGGGCTATCGCCCCCTCGAAACCGCGCCGGTGATGTTGCTGGTGGCCTTGCCGCAATTGATTGCGCTGCCACTGGTCGTTGCGTTGTGCAATCTGCGCTGGGTCGATTGTCGCTGGGTGCTGGCCATTGGTCTGGGGTTGCTGGCGCTGGCCTGCGGCATCGGTTCGCAAGTTACCTCGGTGTGGAACCGGGAAAATTTTTACAGCTTGCAGGCGATACAGATCATCGCCCAGCCCATGGCAGTGATTCCTCTGCTGATGCTCGCCACCGGCGGCCTGAACCCGGCGGATGGCCCGTTTGCATCGGCCTGGTTCAACACCGTCAAAGGGTTTTCGGCGGTGGCAGCAAGCAGTGTGCTGGGGGTGCTGACGCTCAATCGCGAGCACTATCACTCAACCATGTTGCTCGATCGGCTGGGCAACTCGCCGCTGGTCAATTCCGGCACAGACCTGGCGCGCCGGGTTCATCAGCAGGCCGTGGTGCTGACCAGTTCCGATCTTTATCTGTACATGGCCGTCCTGGCGCTTTTTCTGATTGTGTTAATTCCTTTTGGCCCCACGCGGATCTACGCGCCGGGCACAGCTGCTGGAGTTGTGAAATGAGTACAACAAACGGGCGCAAGCCCTGGGTTCTGGTCGGCGCAGTCGCGTTGGCAGTGATCGTGCTGTACGGGTTGTGGCGGTTGGTCTTTGCCACGGGCACCGTGCAGAACACCAATGATGCCTTTGTCAGCGCCGATTACACCTTGATTGCGCCAAAAGTGGCGGGGTTTATCGACGAGGTGCTGGTGCAGGATAACCAGCCGGTCAAGGCCGGTCAGTTGCTGGCGCGGATCGATCCGCAGGACTACCGCGCTGCCGTGCAGGCTGCGCAAGCCAGCGTGGCGACGGCACAGGCACAACGGGTCAATGCCCTGGCGATGCTGGAACGCCAGCGTTCGTTGATCGAGCAGGCCAAGGCCACGGTCGATGCGGATCTGGCGCAAGTCGAATTTGCCGAGCATGAGTTGCAGCGTTATCAGCATCTGGCCGGGCAGGGCGCAGGCACGCTGCAGAACTCCCAGCAGGCGAAAAACCGTTCGCTCACCGCGCGTGCCGAGTTGGCACAGCACAAGGCTGCACTGGAAGCTGCTCGCCAGCAAACCCGGGTGCTGGCCGCCCGGGCTACGGCCGCGCAAGCCTCGGTGCAGTATGCCGAGGCCTTACTGGCACGGGCCGATCTGGACTTGTCGCATACACAACTGCTGGCACCGTTTGACGGTGTGGTGGGGCGTCGCAGTGTGCGCCTTGGCGCTTACGTCAAACCCGGCGACACCGTGCTGGCGGTGGTGCCGCTGGCCGACGCCTATGTGGTGGCCAACTTTCTCGAGCACCAGCTCACCCACATGCAGGCAGGGCAGCGTGTGACGATCAAGGTCGACAGTTTTCCGGGGCAGACCCTGCAAGGCACCGTGGACAGCATCGCCCCGGCCACGGGGGTGACGTTCTCGGCGATTGCTCCGGATAACGCCACGGGCAACTTCACCAAAGTGGCGCAACGTATTGCGGTGAAAGTCACTCTGGATCACGGGCAGTTACTGGCCAGCCAATTGCGCCTGGGGATGTCGGTGGATGCCTCCATCGACACGGCAATGGCTCACGATCAGCAGGTCAGCACTCGATGAACAAAACTGCAGTGGCCCTGGCTGTGGCCTGTTACAGCGTACTGAGCCTGAGTGGTTGCGTGGTCGGCCCGGACTTCAAGGCTCCCGTGCCCAAGTTGCCTGCGAACTGGGCGTCGGTACCCACTGAGGCGGGGCACAACCATGCGCTGCAAACAGCGGTGGACCTGCACTGGTGGGACCGTTTCGGCGACAGGCAATTGTCGGCGCTGGTGCGCGAGGCGCAGCAGCGCAACTTTGATGTGCAACTGGCTGCAAGCCGCTTGCAACAAAGCCTGGCTATCCGCCGTCAGATCAACGCCGACACCTTGCCCGAGGTCGGTGCAACGGCGGCTTACAGTCGGAGCCGTAACAGCCAGAAAGGTTTGAGTGACCCTTCCGGGCACAGTGGCAAGCAGGCTTTCAACCTGTGGAATGGTGGCCTTGGGTTCAGTTGGGAGGCTGACCTCTGGGGCCGGGTCAAGCGTTCGGTGGAAGCGGCTGATGCCTCGGTACAAGTGGCGGTGCAGGACCGTAACGCGGTGCAACTGTTGGTGATCGTGCAGACCGCGCAGCACTATATTCAGTTGCGCGGCACTCAGCAGGCATTGGCCGTGGTGGAGCAAAACCTGCAAATCGCCCGCCGCAGCCTGGAACTGACCCGGTTGCAGCTGCGGGAGGGCGTGGCTACGGATTTGCAGGTGTCTGAAGCTGGCGCCCAAGTGGCCGAGATCGAAGCACGTCAGGCCCCCTTGCAGCAACGCAGTGCACAGTTGATCAATGCTCTCGGCTTGCTGCTGGCCCGCGAGCCAAGAGCCTTGCAGGCGCAATTGAGCGCAGCGGCAGGGGTGCCGGCCTATGGCGCCGATGTGCCGATCGGTCTGCCCAGCGAATTGGCGCAACGGCGGCCCGATATTCGTCGTGCCGAGGCCCGATTGCATGCAGCCACTGCAGCGATCGGCATGGCCGAGGCGGACTTCTATCCGCGGATTACCCTGTCCGGCAGTATCGGTTTTCAAGCCACGCAGCTGTCGGATCTGGGCAGTTGGGGCTCGCGCAATTTTGCATTCGGCCCGGGCTTGAGCGTACCGGTGTTCGAGGGCGGGCGTTTGCAGGGGGCCTTGCAGTTGCAGGAAGGGCGCCAGCAGGAGGCGGGCATTGCCTACCAGCAAACCGTATTGCGCGCCTGGCATGAGGTGGACGATACGCTGGTGGCGTATCAGGCCAGCCAGCGCCGGCGCGACAGCCTGCAGCAGGCGGTGATGCATAGCCAGCGGGCGCTGGACAGCGTGCACCAGCAATATGCCCAGGGTACGGTGGACTTTCTCAACGTACTCACGGTGCAAAACGCGTTGCTGGCCAACGAAGCGGCGCTGGTGGACAGCACTGCGCAGGTCTCGTTGTCCCTGGTGGATGTGTTTGCGGCGCTGGGTGGGGGGGGGCAGGGCTAGCTGCTTGCAGATTCTGGTGGGAGCGGGCGCATTGACGAAGTTATCCCGGCAAACCGCAGTGCCGGCATCGCAGGCAAGCCAGCTCCCTCAGGTAATGAGTGATTGCCCACAGGTTTTGCTATGCTCGCGCCTTCGACCGCAAACGCCAATATAGGCGTGCCCCGTTCATATTGAGCCTATTTATGTCTGCCGATACCCAAGCCACAACGGTGCGTTTTTCCCGTTCCGACTACAGAACCCTGGGCCTTGCTGCCCTGGGCGGGGCGCTGGAGATCTACGATTTTATCATTTTCGTGTTCTTTGCCCTGACCCTCAGCCAGCTGTTTTTCCCCCCGGACATGCCCGAATGGCTGCGTCTGCTGCAAAGCTTCGGGATTTTTGTGACCGGCTATCTGGCGCGTCCGCTGGGCGGGATTCTGATGGCGCATTTTGCCGATCACCTGGGGCGCAAACGGGTATTCAGCCTGAGCATCCTGATGATGGCGCTGCCCTGCCTGCTGATCGGCATCATGCCCACTTACGTCGAAATCGGTTACTTCGCCCCGCTGATCCTGCTGGCCCTGCGCATCCTGCAGGGCGCAGCGGTCGGTGGCGAAGTACCCAGTGCCTGGGTGTTTGTGGCCGAACATGCGCCGGCCGGTCGCCGCGGCTTTGCCCTTGGTTTTTTGCAGGCCGGGCTGACTTTTGGTTACTTGATCGGGGCCTTGACCGCCACACTGCTGGCACAGCTGTTTACCCCGGCAGAAATCCTCGATTACGCCTGGCGCTTTCCGTTCCTGCTCGGTGGCGTGTTCGGGGTGATTGGCGTGTGGTTGCGCCGTTGGCTCAGTGAAACGCCGGTGTTTCTGGCCCTGCGTGAACGCAAAGAGGGTCGGGCCGAGTTCCCCTTGCGCACAGTATTGCGCGAGCACCGAGCTTCATTGCTGCCGGCAGCGCTGCTGACCTGCGTGCTCACCAGTGCCGTTGTGGTGTTTGTGGTTATCACGCCGACCGTGATGCAGCAGCGCTTCGGCATGGCTGCCAGCCATACCTTTGCGTTGAGCAGCCTGGGTATCGTATTTTTGAATATAGGCTGTGTGCTGGCCGGGTTGATCGTTGACCGTATCGGCGTATGGCGCAGCATCGCACTGTACAGTCTGCTGCTGCCGCTGGGCATTGGCGTGTTGTATGCCAGCCTGGTCGGGGAGTGGGTTTTGCCCGGCCTGGCCTATGCGTTCGCCGGCTTGACCTGCGGGATTGTCGGGGTGGTGCCGTCGGTGATGGTCGGACTGTTCCCGGCCCCGATCCGGGTTTCGGGGATTTCCTTTACCTATAATATCGCCTATGCGCTTTGGGCAAGTACCACGCCGTTGCTGCTGATCGCGCTGATGCCGTGGAGTCCCTGGGTGTGCCTGGGGTTTTGTGCGCTGATGGGGCTGGTGGGCCTGTCAACTGCATGGCGTTACGGTTTCAGCGGTGTTACAGCGGTTGAGAGGCGTTTGCTGGCCAAGGCCGAAATGTAGTGCGAAGACCTTCTGTCATCCGGGTGATTGCTGGCTCTAATAGGAAGCATTACTATTCGCGCCCCACCTGTGCAGTCCTGTGCGATGACTCAGAAAGTGCCCCGTAGAACGGGCTTCTTTGAACACTACGAAGAGTTGATCGGCACCTGGACCCGGCGCCTGCGCAATCGGCAGCAGGCGCAAGACCTGGCCCATGACACCTTTGTCCGCGTGCTTGAATCCAACCCGGATGCGGTTGAGCAGCCACGCGCCTATTTGCATCAGACTGCACGCAATATTGCGGTAGACGGTTTTCGCCGCCAGGAGTTACGCGACGCCAAGGAGCTGGCTGCCGTTCCCCCAAGTTCGTCGCAAACCGGCGATCCGGAGCAGTATATGCGCGCTATCCAGTTGGCTGAGTCGGTCGAAAGGGCTTTGCAGGAACTGCCGCTCAATTGTCGCAAGGTTTTCGTCTGGCAGAAAATCGAAGGCCTGACCCAGGCCGAGATTGCCGAACGCCTGGGGCTGTCCAGGAACATGGTGGAAAAGTATATGATCCGCACCCTGCGCCATCTGCGTGAACGGGTGGAGGCGCCGTGATGACATCGGTAAAGGATTGCAGGATGGATACACGAGACTGTACCTGTGGCAGCGCCAACGTGCGTGATGCGGCGGCCACCTGGTTTACCCGGGTGCAAGCACAAACCCTGGGTGCGTGCGAGCAGGCCGAGTTTGAAGCCTGGCGTACGCAGCATGCCAGCCATGAGGCGGAGTATCAGTGGCTGGCCAGCCTGTGGTCAGCCGCCGATCTCTTGCCCCGGGCCCGCATGCGGGCGCTGTGTGAAGTGCCGGTGGCGAAGCCGACACGCCTTTCGTTACTGGCTTGCGGGCTGGCCGCAGGTATTGTGGCCGTGGCGGCGGGGGCGGGTGTATGGATGCAACTGCAGTCGTCGGCGGGTTATCACGCCGAATTTGCCACGGTGTTGGGAGAGCAGCGCACCCTTGATTTGCCTGATGGCTCGAGCATTGAACTCAATGGTCGCAGCCGTGTGCGCGTCAGCTTTGCGCGTGAGCAGCGCAATGTTGAACTGGAGCAGGGCGAAGCCATGTTCAGTGTGGCCCATGATCCGGAGCGGCCATTTGTGGTGCAGGCCGGGGCCGGCAGGGTAACGGTGACCGGTACCCGTTTTGATGTGCTGCGCGAAGCCGAGCAGACGCGGGTTGCGGTGGAATCAGGGCATGTGCGGGTCCAGGGAGGCCATCCGGATGCACAGGTCAACCTGACTGCCGGGTTGGGTACCGTGGTCGATGCCCGGGGCCATGTGGCGGCCGCGCAGGCAGTCAATACCGGGACGCTGACGGCCTGGCGCAAGGGGCAACTGGTATTTGAAGATGCCAGTCTGGGCGAGGTGGCCGCCGAGGTCTCGCGCTATCGCGACAAGCCGCTGCACGTCAGCACCCCAGCGCTGGCGCAAATGCGGCTTTCCAGCGTATTCAAAACCGATGACACCGATGCCCTGCTCAAGGCGTTGCCGCAGATCCTCCCGGTGGCTATCAAAACCCGCGCAGATGGCAGCCAGGAGATCATTGCCAGAAAATAATTGCGCTGGGGATTCAGGTTTTTTTCGAGTTCTTCGTCTTCTTGATCAACTGCAACTGGTTTGTATTAACAGTTGCACTCAAGTGCGATCCATAGGGCAAGACTCGACGTGAAAAACAACAATCTTCGTGGGCGACTATCCTCGCTTGAAACACCCCTGAGCATTCCATCTTCTGTCGCCCGGACGCGCCTGCTACCGCTGGCTTTGGCCCTGGCGGTGAGCGCGGCAATGCCCTGTGCTTTTGCTGGCGAATCTGCGCCGGCTGTGATCCATATTCAATCTCAGCCCCTGGGCTCGGCCCTGAGCCAACTGGCGCAGCAAACGGCATTGCAAGTGTTTTTCAGCCCGCAGCTGGTGGCTGGCAAGCAGGCTCCGGCGGTGAATGGCAACCTGTCGCCAGAACAGGCGCTGGCCCGACTGCTGCAGGACAGTGGCTTGAGCTACGAGCTTGACGGTGATGCTGTAACCCTGCGTGCGGCGCCCACGGTCAGTGCTGCTGCGCCAGCGTCCGGGCCGCTGGAACTGGGGCCGGTGGATGTAAAGGTGGTCGGCAACTGGCTGAGCGATGCCAATGACGCGGTGGTGCAGAACCACCCGGGGGCGCGGACAGTGGTGCGTCGCGAAGCGATGGTCGAGCAGGGCACGATGAACGTCAGTGATGCCCTCAAGCGTATCCCGGGTGTTCAGGTGCAGGAGTCCAACGGCACGGGCGGCAGTGATATCTCGCTGAACGTGGGGGTGCGGGGTTTGACGTCGCGTCTGTCACCGCGCTCCACCGTCCTGATTGACGGTATTCCGGCAGCGTTTGCACCCTACGGCCAGCCACAATTGTCGATGGCACCGATTTCATCGGGCAACCTGGACAGCATCGACGTGGTGCGGGGTGCCGGCTCGGTGCGCTACGGGCCGCAAAACGTGGGCGGGGTGATCAACTTTGTGACCCGGGCCATCCCCGAGACCTTCCAGGGCGAGGTCGGCACAACCCTGGAAACCTCCGAGCGTGGTGGCTGGAAACATATTGAATCGGCATTTCTCGGCGGCACGGCGGACAACGGTATCGGTGCTGCATTGCTGTATTCCGGAGTCAAGGGTGATGGCTATCGCGCGCGCAACAACGACAACGATATCGATGACGTCTTGCTCAAGACCCACTGGGCACCCACCGACCAGGATGATTTCACCCTCAATTTCCACTACTACGACGCCACCGCGGACATGCCCGGTGGCCTGACCCAAAAGCAGTTTGACGCTGACCCGTACCAGTCGCTGCGTGACTACGACAACTTTACCGGGCGACGCAAGGATGTGTCCTTCAAGTACCTGCGTCAGATCGACGACCAGACCCAGTTTGAAGTCCTGACCTATTACACCGACAGCTTCCGTGGCAGCAACATTGCAGCCCGCAATCTGCAAACCCTGGCTTCGTATCCGCGCAGTTACCACACCTTCGGTATCGAGCCGCGGGTGTCCCATGTGTTCACCCTGGGGCCGGTCACGCAGGAAGTGGGGCTGGGCTATCGCTACCTCAAAGAGGCGATGCATGAAGAGGCCAGCCAGGTGTACCTGGTCAATAACGTGCCTGTGCCGGGGCCCGGGGCAGACGGTCATGTGTATCAGGATCGCACAGGTGGCACCGAGGCCAACGCGTTCTATATCGATGACAAGATCGATGTGGGCAACTGGACGGTCACCCCGGGTATCCGCTTTGAGCGGATCAGCACCAACTGGCACGACCGCCCGGTACTGGGCAATAACGGCAAACCAGTGCAGGAAAAAAACCGCAGCATCGACAGCAGCGAAGCACTGCCGGCCCTGAGCGTGATGTATCACCTGTCGGACGCGTGGAAACTGTTTGCCAACTACGAGACCTCGTTCGGCAGCCTGCAGTACTTCCAGCTGGGCCAGGGCGGTGTCGGCGATGCGACCGCAGCGGGTTTGCGTCCTGAAAAGGCCAAGACCTATGAGCTGGGTACGCGTTACGACAATGGTGTGTGGGGCGGTGAAGTGACGCTGTTCTACATCGACTTTGCCGACGAGCTGCAATATGTGAGCAACGATGTGGGCTGGACCAATCTGGGCGCGACCAGGCACCAGGGTATCGAGACCTCGGTTCACTACGATATGTCGGCACTGGACGCACGCCTTGACGGCCTGTCGGTCAATGCGGGCTTTACCTACACCAAGGCGACGTCCGAGGGTGACATCCCGAACTTCAAAGGGCGTGATCTGCCGCTGTATTCGCGCCAGGTAGTCAACCTCGGGGCGCGTTACGTGGTCAACCGCTGGACCTACAACCTGGACATGTTTGCCCAGTCCCAGCAGCACGCGCCGGGCACTGGCGGGGTGTACATCACTGATCCGACCCCGGATGGCCAGTACGGCGATATTCCTGGGTATGCGACCTGGAGCACCCGAGTCGGTTACGACTTCGGCCCTGAAGCGTCAAACCTGAAAGTGGGAGCGGGGATCAAGAACCTGTTCAACCAGGAGTACTACACCCGCTCCAGCGACAACAACGCGGGGATTTACCTTGGCGAGCCGCGTACGTTCTTTGTGCAGGCGAGTGTTGGTTTTTAAGCCAAAATGACCCTCTCCCGGAGGGAGAGGGGACTAAAAGCAGAAGCAAATTTGTGCAACACCACCCATCGGCCCCCTCTACCGCCGGGAGAGGGCTGGGGTGAGGGGCTCGCTCTAAACCCGCAAAATCCGCCCGCTGATGGCTACGGCTATCAGCATGGCGGTGATCAGCAAAAAGGCCGCGCCCAGGCTGCTGGCATGGGCAATAAAGCCGATGGCCGCAGGCCCTGCCAGAATCCCCGCATACCCCAGGGTGGTAATGGCTGGCACGGCGATATGTTCCGGCATTACGGTCTGTTTGCCCACGGCGGTGTACAGCACCGGCACGATATTCGAACACCCTGCGCCCACCAGCGCATAACCGAGCAATGCTGACTCCCAGTTCGGTGCCAGGGTTGCCAGGGCCATGCCCGCGGCGGCAAACAACCCACCCAGGACAATCACCAGCCGCGCACCCAGACGCTTGACGATGGTATCGCCCATCAGTCGGCCCGCGGTCATGGTCAAGGCAAACGCGGCATAACCCAGCCCGGCATAGGCATCGCCAATGCCTTTCTCGGAGGTCAGGAATACGGCGCTCCAGTCGAGCATTGCGCCTTCGGCCAGGAACACGGTAAAGCACAGCAAGCCGATAAAGAGCACCACGCCGTGGGGCACGGCAAACGCCGGACCGTTGCTTTCGCTGCCATAAGGCAGCAGGTGCGGAGCAGCCTTGAGCAGGGCTGCGAGGATCAATGCAATCACCACCACAATCGCCCACAGCGGCGTCAGGCCCAGCGCCAGCAGGGCGCTGACCCCGGCCGCACCGGCAATTCCGCCGACACTGAACAGCCCATGAAAACCCGACATCATGGTGCGCCCGCTGGCACGCTCGACGATCACGGCCTGCAAGTTGACGGTGGAGTCGACGGCGCCGAGCCCAGCGCCAAACAAGAACAGTGTGGCGATCAGTAGCGGTATGGCACTGACCGTCGCCAGCAGTGGCAGCGCGAGGCAGATCAACAGCGTGCCGCCCACCAGCACCCGGCGGCAGCCATAACGGCTGGCGAGGATGCCGGCAATGGGCATCGCCAGGATTGAGCCCGCGCCCAGGCACAGCAATAACAAGCCCAAAGTGGCCTCGTCCAGTCCCGCACGGGCTTTGGCGTAGGGCACCAGTGGCGCCCAGGCGGCGAGGCCAAAACCGGCGATGAAAAAGGCAATGCGGGTCGACATTTGTTCGAGGCGCCCCGGCACAAGGGGCATTTGGGTGGTGATGGCAGTCATGGTCATCCTTGGAAAACGGCTTTGGTGCGCTGCGGCGTAACATCCTTGCATATTTGCGGCCTGTGTCGCGAGGGCGCTGGCGTACGGCTTGGCGAGAGTGGTTGAATAGCGCGCTTGCTTATCCCACTGCCACTGGTGCGTATTTTATGGACAAGAATTCTGACTCCGCAGTGCTGTTGCTCAACCCCGTCGGGCTGTATGACCCTGCGCCCAACGGTTACTCCCATGTTGCCCGTGTGGCCGCGAATGTGCGGCTGGTGTACACCGCCGGCCAGGGCGGCGAGAACGCCGACAGTGAGCTGTCGACGGACTTCGCCGAGCAGGTGCGCCAGGCCTTTGCCAACCTGCAGATCGCCCTGGCAGCGGCCGATGCACAGATCAAGGACGTGGCCAAGATCACCGTATTGATCGTGGATCACAGCCTGGAGCGCTTGCAGATTTTGGGCGCCGAAGTGAAGCGGGTATGGGGGGAGCTGCCGGCCCCGGCCTGCACCTTGATCCCGGTGCCGCGCCTGGCGCTGGATGAGATGTTGTTTGAGGTCGAGGCGGTAGCGGCGGTAGCCGTCTGAGAGATTGCCCTGTGGGAGCGGGCTTGCTCGCGATAGAAACGGCGCGGTTTACCTGATACACCGCATCGATCCAATCGCGAGCAAGCCCGCTCCCACAGGGACAATGTGGGGCGTTAAACCTGCAATAACCGCTCGCGCAGTTTGCCGATTTCGTCGCGCATTTGCGCTGCCGCCTCGAACTCGAGATCGCGGGCCAGGGCGTACATTTTTTCTTCCAGTTGGCGAATGCGCTTGCTGATCTCGCTGGGCGAGCGCAGCTCGTTCTCGTACTTGGCGTTTTCTTCCGCGGCCTTGGCCATGCCTTTGCGCTTTTTGCTGCGCGAACCCGGCACCACCGCACCCTCCATGATATCCGCGACATCCTTGAACACGCCTTTGGGCGTAATGCCGTTGGCGAGGTTGAAAGCGATCTGTTTCTCGCGCCGGCGTTCGGTCTCGCCAATGGCGCGTTCCATCGAGCCGGTGATGCGATCAGCGTACAGAATCGCCCGGCCATTGAGGTTACGCGCCGCCCGGCCAATGGTCTGGATCAACGAGCGTTCGGAGCGCAGGAAGCCCTCCTTGTCGGCGTCCAGGATCGCCACCAGCGACACCTCGGGCATGTCCAGCCCTTCACGCAGCAGGTTGATCCCCACCAGCACGTCAAATACGCCCAGGCGCAGATCGCGGATGATTTCGACGCGCTCCACGGTGTCGATATCCGAGTGCAGATAGCGTACCCGCACGCCATGGTCGGCCAGGTAATCGGTGAGGTCTTCGGACATGCGTTTGGTCAGGGTGGTGACCAGTACACGCTCTTCCAGCGCCACGCGCTTGGCAATCTCGGAGAGCAAATCGTCGACCTGGGTGAGGGCCGGACGCACTTCGATCTGCGGATCGACCAGGCCGGTGGGGCGCACCACCTGCTCGACCACGCGGCCCGAATGTTCGGCTTCGTAGTTGCCAGGGGTGGCGGAAACAAAAATGGTCTGCGGGCTGATGCGTTCCCATTCGTCAAAACGCATCGGCCGGTTGTCCAGTGCCGAGGGCAGGCGGAAGCCATATTCCACCAGGGTCTCTTTACGTGAACGGTCGCCTTTGTACATGGCGCCCACTTGCGGCACGCTGACGTGAGACTCGTCGATCACCAGCAGCGCGTCGGCCGGCAGGTAGTCGAACAGGGTCGGTGGCGGGGCCCCGGACTCGCGGCCCGAAAGGTAGCGCGAGTAGTTTTCGATGCCGTTGCAGTAACCCAGCTCCATGATCATTTCCAGATCGAAGCGGGTGCGCTGTTCCAGGCGCTGGGCCTCGACCAGCTTGTTGTTGGACCGCAGGTATTCGAGCCGCTCCTTGAGTTCTTCCTTGATCCCTTCCACGGCGTCGAGCAGGGTTTCGCGCGGTGTCACATAGTGGCTCTTGGGGTAGAAGGTAAAGCGCGGCATCTTGCGGATGACTTCGCCGGTCAGCGGGTCAAAGGCACTGATGCTTTCGACTTCATCATCGAACAGTTCGATGCGCACCGCCTCCAGATCCGATTCGGCAGGATAGATGTCGATCACATCGCCGCGCACGCGGAAGGTGGCGCGGGCAAAGTCCATATCGTTGCGGGTGTATTGCAGATCGGCCAGGCGGCGCAGCAACTCGCGCTGGTCGAGCTTGTCGCCACGGTCGACGTGCAACACCATCTTCAGATAGGTCTCGGGGCTGCCCAGGCCATAAATGCACGACACCGTGGTAACGATGATCGCGTCCTTGCGCTCCAGCAGGGCCTTGGTTGCGGACAGGCGCATCTGCTCGATATGGTCGTTGATCGAGGCATCCTTCTCGATAAAGGTATCGGAGGAGGGCACGTACGCTTCGGGCTGGTAGTAGTCATAGTACGAGACGAAGTACTCCACCGCGTTGTTCGGGAAGAATGACTTGAACTCGCCGTACAGCTGGGCAGCCAGGGTTTTATTGGGCGCCAGCACCAGGGTGGGGCGGTTCACATGGGCGATCACGTTGGCAATGCTGAACGTCTTGCCCGAACCGGTTACCCCGAGCAGGGTCTGGTGCGACAGGCCGGCTTCGATGCCTTCAATCATCTGGCGAATGGCTTCGGGTTGATCGCCTGCGGGCTTGAAGCGGGTAACAAGCTGAAAATCGGGCATGAAGGACCTCAGGGTTTGCTTCTATAAAAGCAGTAGCCTTTATAAGTGCATGCGACTCAGGCCGCAGGAAAAAACAGGATACGGCTAAATATGGAGGTCATGTTCGACTGTTTCAAGGTACAGCTCTGATACGGGCATATCGGCAAAGATTGCAATTAGACCAGTGGCCTGAAAATAAACTCAAATACTTGGGTAAAACCGGCAATAGGCTGTTGCCCGAATCCTGATCGGGCTTATACTTGCTCCCCGTTTGTGCACCGCTCTAGTGCAATCGGCTGGAGCGTTGTCACCCCCTCCATTCCCCATTCAGAGCCGCCGTAATAATGAGCCTGTTCTCCGCTGTCGAAATGGCACCACGCGATCCTATCCTGGGCCTCAACGAAGCATTCAACGCCGATACCCGTACCAGCAAAGTGAACCTGGGGGTTGGTGTTTACTGCAACGAAGAGGGACGAATTCCGCTCTTGCGTGCCGTTGTCGAAGCCGAAACGATCCGGGTTGCCCAGCACGCGTCGCGCGGTTATTTGCCGATCGATGGTATTGCCGCCTACGACCAGGCCGTGCAAAAGCTGTTGTTCGGTGCCGAGTCGCCGTTGCTGGCAGCTGGCCGGGTGATCACCACTCAAGCCGTTGGCGGTACCGGCGCGCTGAAAATCGGTGCTGACTTCCTTAAGCAACTGCAGCCAGGCGCAGTAGTCGCGATCAGCGATCCAAGCTGGGAAAACCACCGTGCACTGTTTGAAGCCGCCGGTTTTCCGGTGCAGAACTACCGTTATTACGACGCCGCCAGCCATGACGTCAACCGTTCCGGCATGCTCGAAGATCTGAATGCCTTGCCGGCCGGCTCCATTGTTGTGCTGCACGCTTGCTGCCACAACCCGACCGGTGTCGACCTGACCCCGGCCGACTGGCAGAACGTGCTGGACGTGGTCAAGGCCAAAGGCCTGATCCCGTTCCTGGACATGGCCTACCAGGGCTTTGGCGACGGCATCGACGAAGACGCAGCAGCAGTACGCCTGTTCGCCGGCTCGGGCCTGAGCTTCTTTGTTTCCAGCTCGTTCTCCAAGTCGTTTTCTCTGTACGGCGAGCGTGTCGGTGCACTGTCGATCATCACCGAATCGAAGGAAGAGAGCGCCCGTGTGCTGTCCCAGGTCAAACGCGTGATCCGTACCAACTACTCCAACCCGCCGACTCACGGTGCAACCATTGCTGCAGCCGTGCTTAACAGCCCTGAGCTGCGTGCGATGTGGGAAGACGAGCTGGCAGAAATGCGCCTGCGCATTCGTGGCATGCGTCTGCAAATGGTTGAGCTGCTGTCGAAAAAGGCTCCTGGGCATGACTTCAGCTTTGTTGCACGTCAGCGTGGCATGTTCTCGTACTCCGGTCTGACCGTTGAACAAGTAACGCGTCTGCGTACCGAATTCGGTATTTATGCCCTTGATACCGGCCGAATCTGCGTGGCTTCTTTGAACCAGCGCAACATTGAGGCGGTAACCGACGCCATTGTTCAGGTCATCTGAATAATGCAGGTAGAAGTCAGCAAAAGTGTTGACTTCTCTTTTTATATCAGTAAGATAGACGCCATTCCGCGATAGCTCAGTTGGTAGAGCAAATGACTGTTAATCATTGGGTCCCTGGTTCGAGTCCAGGTCGTGGAGCCAGATAGTAAAAAAGCCGCTAGCGATAGCGGCTTTTTTTTGCCTGAAATTTGGCAAGGTACAGATTCTCCCCCCTGGACCTGGACCTCAGCAAAACAATGGCTTATGGCCATTTTCCTACAACCTGAAACGTTTTTTTTAAGATGTTCGTCACGAATATCGCTATTCGATAATAAAAATCGTTTACCTATATCTGAGAATGATTATTATTGGCACCAGTGCTGCCTCGCTAAAAGGACCTGTGTCAGTGATAAAAACTTCTCCGGTTTTTTCCCGGCTACAAGACGGGAAAGTTGTTTATGGCATGCTCAACTCCCTGCCTTCACCCATGCTTTGCGAGATGCTCGCGTTTGCCGGCTACGACTTTGTAATTCTTGATCTGGAGCACTTGCTGCGCTCCGAAGAAGACATCATGCATTGTGTTCGGGCATGTGAGGCCGCAGGTATTTCGCCCTGGCTGCGCATGGCGCAAGTGGACGAGAAACTGATCGGCAGGGCGCTGGACGCCGGTATCGAAACCATCGTGCTGTCACGCACCGAAAGCGCCGTACAGGTTCAGCGCGCCATTGAGGCGGCCTTTTTTCCGCCCCTGGGCAAGCGCGGCATGACCGGTGGGCGCATCACCGGCTTCGGTCGCCTGCCACTGCCCGAATACATCGATCTGGCCAACCGCCAGACCCCCATCATTCCCATGATCGAAAGCCGCGCCGGTGTTGACGCGCTGGGCGACATCCTGCAACTGGACGGGGTCGGCATGATCATGGAAGGCGCCCTGGACCTGGCCCTCGATCTCGGCCTGGGGCCTGATCCTCTCAATCCTCGGGTCTGGCAAACCCTGCAAGGCATGGCCGACGCCTGTCTTGGCGCCGGCGTCGCTTTTTGCGCCAACCCCCGCACCGTCGAACAGAACGCGCTATGGCGCGCCCGCGGCGTGCGCAGTTTTCTGGCCGGTGAAGACCGTGGCTTGCTGCATAACGCACTCAAAGCCCGCCTGCATTCTCTCCAACAGCAATAATGAGTCGACGTAGTCCAATGAAAACAATATCCCTACACTTTTCACTGAGCCTCATGACACTGGGTATTTGCCAGGCTGCCATGGCCGCCGATCAACAACCCCCCGGCCATAGCGTTGAGCTGGCGCCCATGACGATTGAGGGCGATGTACTGGGTGCCGCCAGCGATCAGGAAGTGCGTACCTATGCCGGGAGTCGCAGCGTCATCGATTCGAGCGACCTGAAAAAAGCCAGCACCCGTGGCCTGGATGATGCGCTGCAACGGGTTCCGGGCATCAAGATTTTCGACGAGACCGGTACCGGTGCGCTGCCCCAGATTTCGGTGCGCGGCCTGTACGAGAGCCGCAGCGGACGCATCCAGGCCTTGTCGGACGGCATCCCGCTCGCGCTGGCACCCTATGGCCAGACCGGCCTGTCGCTGTTCCCAATGACCATGGCCACGGTCGACCGGGTTGATATCGTGCGCGGGGGCGCAGCGGTGCAATACGGTCCGAACAACGTCGGCGGGGTGATCAACTTCATCAGCAAGCCGATTCCCCGCGAATGGGAAACCACCCTGCAGGAGAAAACCACGTTCAATGCTGGCGGGCGCCAGTTGTGGGATACCTATCTGGGCACCGGCGGCTACCTGACCGACAACTTCGGGCTGCAACTGGACATCAATACCCTGAGCGGCGAATACGGGCGCGAGCACTCCGATACGGATGTGCAGAACTATCGCCTGCGCGGCCAGTGGAACATCGATGATGACCGGGATCTGAGTTTCGGCGTTCAGCATTACAAGGCCGACATGGACCTGGCCGGTGCCCTCAGCGTCAAGGACTACAAGGACGACCCGCGCCAGTCAACGCGCCCGCTGGACCGCTTCGAGGGTGACACGGATCGTGTGTGGGGCACTTACACCCAGCGTCTTGGCGCCATGGGGCCGTTCGATTCGGTGGAGTTCAGCTGGACCAACTTTGCCCACAACAGCTACCGCAATTTCGTCGTAGGCCTGCCGTTCACTCCGGACGGTACGGCCGTGACCAAGCAGGACGGCCCGCGTGACTTCAAGGTTTGGGGTTCGGAGCCGCGCATCAGCGCCACCATCGATGGCGACACCGTCGGCCAGACCTGGCTACTCGGTGCCCGCTATGTCAGCGAAGACATCAGTTACAAGGTCAACCGGCAGAGTCTGGCTACGGGTGTGACTGCACCGTTTCGCGACTGGAAATTCGATGACAGCGCCCGTGCCTTCTACATCAGCAACGCCATCAGCCTGCTTGATCATCGCCTGACCATCACCCCCGGCGCGCGCTATGAAAACGCGCGCATGAACTACAGCGATGGCATCACCGGGTTCGAGCGCGAGAACAAGTCTGAAGAATGGCTGCCGGGCCTGACCGTGGGTTACCAGGCCAACGACGCCTGGTATGTCTATGCCAACGCGCAGAAGTCCCTGCGTCCACCTCAGGTTACGCAGATCGTCAAGGAAGGCGCGGTCGGTGCCGAGCTGGCCTGGAACTACGAGACCGGTGTGCGTTACACCCCGTGGGAGGGCATGCGTGTCGACTTCAACCTGTACCGCATCGACTTTGATGACCAGATTGTCTACAACGCTACCACCGACCGTTTCGACAACCTTGGCAGCACACGTCATCAGGGTTTCGAGACCGATATTTTCTGGACCCCGCAGGCCATGCGTGATCTGGACCTGCATGCCGGTTATGCCTACCTCGATGCCAAACAACGCAACGGCACTTACAAAGACAACGAAGTGCCGTACTCCTCGCGAAACCAGTTTATGGTGGATGCCCGCTACCGTTTTGCCGAGCACTGGACCTACAACCTCGACGGTCTTTACATCAGCAAGGCCTACACCGACGCTGCCAATACCCGCGAAGAAAACGCCTCTGCCAGCGTGGGTGAACTGCCTTCTTACTGGGTGTGGAACACGGCTATCGAACGTGAGTTCCCGCTGGCCGACAAGAGCATCCTGACCGCCTCGGCGGGCATCAGTAACCTGTTCAACCGCGAATACTATTTCCGAGGTATCGACACCAGCCCTTGGGGTCGTCAACCCGCGCCAGAGCGTTCGCTCACCTTAGGCGTCAATTACCGCTTCTAAACCGCGCACACGCGCTTTTGTAAATCAGTTGCCCATCCTGCGGGACGGGCAACTGTTGCCCCCAGGAAAGTGCCATGCAACGTCCATTCGTCATCCTTGCTCACGTCACACACCCAGCCATTCTCGAGGGCTTTATGCCAGCCGCGCAGCAGCGCGGGCTGCCAATTGTGCTGATCACCGATCATGCTCAGGAACATCGTCGCCTGCTTGCCGGCTCGTCTCTTTCGCCGGACCGGCTGCAGGTGATCGAATGTGATGTATTCAACCCGCTGGCGGTCATCGAAACCCTCAATGGCCAGGGTTTGCGCCCGGTTGCCGTATTTTCCAACAGCGATCACCTGCAAACCGCGACAGCAGTCGTGGCGGAGGCGTTCGAGTGCCCCGGCAAGAACTGGCGGTTGTGCCATGCCGCCAAGAACAAGGCCGCCATGCGTGAGCGCATGCAGCGTCTGGGTCTGCCCGGGCCGTGGTTCCAGGTGCTTGCCTCGGGCTGCGCGTTGCCTGCTGATGCGCCATGGCCAGTGGTGGCCAAGCCCCGTGAAGGGGTGGCCAGCCTGGACGTGCGCTTGTGTCACAACGCCGCTGAACTGAGTGCTTACTGTGAACGGTTCTGGGAGCAGCAACCGGACCGTGCACTGCTGCTGGAGGCTTACCTGGAAGGGCCACTGTTCACCCTTGAGACCCTCGGTGACGGTCGTAGCCTGCAAGCCATTGGCGGCTTTGACGTAAGCCTTTCTGCGCCGCCCCATTTTGTCGAACTCGCTGCCCGCTGGAATGGCCCGCTAAGCAGCGCACAGCGTACCGCGGCGCTGGCGCAAGTGGCGGCATTCGGGGTCAATTTTGGCGTTTGTCACAGCGAATTCATCCTCACCGCACAAGGCCCGGTGCTGGTCGAGATCAACTATCGCAGTATCGGTGACGGCCGCGAGTTTTTGCTGGACCGGCTGCTGCCACAGGGCTGGTTTGACCGAATCGTTGCCCTGCATCTGGGGCAGGCGCTGGTCGACGCACAACCGGCTCGGGCCCAGGCAACCGTGCACTATCTGGTGGCCGAGCGTTCGGGGCGGCTGGATCAGGCCAGTGCCAGTTTCAATGTCGAATCCGCAGACCACTGGTGCGATTACCGGGCGCTGCAACATCCCGGCGACACGGTGACCATCAGCCACTCCAACAAGGACTACGTCGGCGTATTGCGCCTGATTGCCCCGGATGACGTGAGCCTGGATGCGCAATTGCATTCGACCCTCAACGACCTGAAATGGGTGGTGGCATGAACCTGCAACCAGAAGCTGCCGATCAGGCCTACATCACCCGCCGCATCATCGATTGCTGCCTGCGTGAAGATATCCGCGGAGTTGTCAGTCAGGGCCGGATCTGTCCGCTGCCCGAGGCGTTGCATCAGCTGCTTGCGCATCAATCCAGCGGCATCTGGCTGCGGATCACCGATCTGGCGGCTGACGAGTTGTGGCTGCCAGTGGTCAAGGCGTATCCGTTGCAGGATTGGAGTGTTACCGGCGATGCCTGGATCCGGGTATCGCGACAGCACCCGCCTGAGGTCCAGCGTGGCTACTCGCTCTGGCTTGGCCACCTGAGCCAGGGTCTGGACGCTGAAAGCCTGGGGTTGTTCGAGGCGTATCTGAAAGAGGCCGATTGCGCCACGCAACACCGGACCCTGTGCAAGCAGGCCGGTCAACGCAATGCCGCCGCGCTCGGCGATGTGATCGGGCTCCAGCACTGGTCGCAGCGCCTGTTGAAGATTGATCAGCTGGCCAGCTATCTGGACCACCCGTACTACCCGACTGCACGGGCCAAAAGCGGCTTCAATGACGCAGCCCTTGAACGCTATGCGCCGGAGTTTGCACCGCGTTTCAAACTCAACTGGCTGGCGATCCCCAAGCAGGCCATGACCCTCACCAGTGTGCAGCCGCCGCACTGGCCGGGTTTCGAGGAGGTAGGCTTGCCAGGCACTTTGCACAACAGCCACTCACTGCTGCCGGTGCATCCGTTGACCTGGGCTGTGCTTGAACAGTATGGCTTGCCTGAGGGCGCACTCAAGGCGCCACACACGGCCATGCAGGTTGAGCCGACGCTGTCCGTGCGTACGGTGGTGTGCATTGATCAGCCCCATTGGCATATCAAATTACCGTTGCTGGTCACTACCCTGGGCGCGCGCAATCTGCGTCTGATCAAACCGACCACCCTGTACGACGGCCACTGGTTTGAAACCACCTTGCAGGCGCTCGCCAGGCGAGATCCGGAGTTGGGATCACGCTATTTGCACGTAGATGAACAACACGGCGGTCATGTCGCCCAAAGCCGTCATCTGGCCTATATCGTGCGCCGCTATCCGGCGGGGCTGGAGCACACCACACTGGTGCCGGTGGCTGCACTGGCCAGCCCTCTTGCGGGTGGGCGCCTGTTCCTCGAACAGCTGGTCGAGGGTTTTTATGCCGGCTCCCTGCAACACTGGCTCGACGACTACCTTGACCTGTTACTGCAGGTTCATCTACGGCTGTGGCTGCGATACGGCATCGCGCTTGAGGCCAACCAGCAGAACGCCGTGCTGATATTCGAACACGGCCGGCCAATGCGCCTGTTGATGAAGGACAACGACGCCGCGCGCCTTTGGCCGCAACGTTTCGCTGCAGCTTGTGCGGATCTGGCCGGGCTGCCAGCCGCCTTGCAGGATGAGCGCATTCGTGTCAACAGCAGTCAGCCTTTGGCCGAGATGTTCTGCACCATCACCCTGCAACTGAATATCGTCGCTATTTTGCAGGCCATTGCGGCAGCGGGGCTGGCGCCTCAAGCCAGCCTGTACGACACACTGCGCCGGCGCTTGAGCGGTTGTCTGCAGCAACTCGAAGCCGAAGGCATCAACTGTGACGACGCACGCCGCTGGTTGCTCGACAGCCCAAGGTTGCCGGTCAAGTACCTGCTCAGCGCCGGCAGCCTGTTCAGCAAGGCGCATTCCGGTGCCAGTGATATCAACAAGTTCTATGGCTACAGCGCGGCGAATTTCCTGCTGGAGGAGGTGCCATGCAGCGCCGTTTAATCGCCAGCGTCTTGTTGGGGCATTACCTGTCGGCCTTTACGGCGCTGGGGATTCCGCTCTATCTACCGCACATCCTGGGCGACCTCGCGCCCGGCACGCCGGGATGGGCCATCGGCGTGCTGTTTGTCCTGCCAACCCTGTGCACCGCCCTGGCCGCGCCAGTATGGGGGCGCTGGGCCGATCGCAACGGTTGTCGTCTGTCGTTGCTGCGCGCCCATGCCGGGTTGTTCGCGGGTTTTCTGCTGGCAGGCTTGAGCCCCAATCTGACCGTGTTCGTGCTGGCATTGGTTATCCAGGGCACCTTCGGCGGAGCAATGGCGGCCTCCAACGCCTACCTGTCGACCCAGCTCAAGGGCTCCGGGCTGTCCCGCGCCCTGAACTGGACCCAGTATTCGGCACGGCTGGCAATGATCAGCGGCCCGATCCTGCTGGGGCTGCTGACCTCCCGGGGCTTGGGCATCAACCTTTACAGCTGGCTGGCGTGGTTGCCGCTGCTGGCATTTGTTCTGGTGTTGGCGCTGCCCAACGACAAGCCCGGGCATGCCCTGGACAGCAAACAAAAACCGCCGCCAGGCCAACTGCCAGCCGACATGGCGCGCCTGCTGGCGGTGCAGTTCCTGTTCAGCTTCGCCATGGTGGTCACCTTTCCCTACTTCATGCCATACGGTGAACAATTGGGGATAGGTAACGACACCTTGATCGGTGTGCTCTACAGCCTGCCGCATTTGGTTTATCTGCTGGCCTTGCCCTGGGTCCACAAGCATCAGGGCAACGTCCTGTTGCCGGGGCTGGCGCTGCTGGCGATCAGCAATGCGCTGCAATTCTGGAGCGTGCAGGCAGAGCCGTTGTTCGCCCTGCGTCTGCTCAGTGGCGCGGGCATGCTGCTCAGCTTTGTCGGGCTGCACCGCTGCCTTAGTCAGCGCAGCCGGCAAGGCAGTGCAGGGCGCCTGTTCGGCTGGTTTGACTCCAGCGGCAAATGGGCCGGTACCGCTGCCGGTGTTACGGCTGCTCTGGTCACTCAGACCTGCGGCATTGCATCCCCTTTTCTGGTTGCCTGCCTGGCTGCCATGGCCGCCATGGTCATGGCGCGCCCTCTAATGATCACTTCCCGGGAGATTCCGGCATGACGTTCGTTCCCAATACCTTGTCCCTGAATGACCATGCCCTTGATGGTGAAGCCCAGCGCCATGCCATCGAGTGCCTGCTCAATTGCTATTTGCCCGAATATGCATTGCCGCGCAACGAAGCCGATCTGAATTACCAGGCACAGGATGTGCCGATGAGCCTGCGTCAGGCCGGCGCTCGTTGCATCAGCATCAGCCTGCCGGGCGGCCGTTTGGTGGTGCGCATCGACAGTGCCAGCCTGCTGGGCCGCTGTCATTACATCGGCGCGCCTTATTTCAAGGGCAACCAGCAGGGCTGGCGGCCACTGGAGGCCCGGGAACTGGCCAGCCTTCTGTGTACACCACTGAGTGGTGCCGGGCGTGTCGGCGAGATGCTGCAACAGTTCGCCAACAGCCTGCAGATCACCCGGGCCTTCCTGCGTCATTCCCGTCCGGCCAACGAAGCTGCCGACAGCCTGCTGGCATCCGAGCAGCATCAGCTCTGGGGGCATGCCCTGCACCCGACACCGAAAAGCCGCGAGGGTATATCCCATAACGATTTGCTGGCCTGTTCGCCTGAGGTCGGGGCGTGTTTTCAGTTGCACTGGTTCAAGATCGACCCGGCGCTGCTTCGCCATCAGGGTGAGGACCCGCGCAGTACCCTGCAGCAACTGTCGGGGCGCGACGACGCCTATCCGTGTCACCCCTGGGAAGTCGCCCGCATACTGGCCGATCCGCTGGTGCAGCGGGCGCAACAGCAGGGTCTGATCGAATACCTTGGCCCTCTGGGTCAGGCCATGTTCCCGACCTCGTCGGTGCGTACGCTCTACCACCCGCAACTGGCTTATTTCATGAAGTTCTCGATGCATGTGCGGCTGACCAATTGCGTACGCAAGAATGCCTGGTATGAGCTGGACAGTGCCGTGGCCCTGACTCATCTGCTCCGGCCGGTCATGAGCGAGCTGGCAATCCGGCAACCGGACTTTTTGCTGATGCCCGAGCCCGCAGCCTCCAGCCTTGATCTCGGTGCTTTGGGTACGCTGGAGCAGGCCCGCGAAGTCACCGAATGCTTCGGTATCGTTTACCGGGAAAACCTGTCCATGGCCGATCGCGGGGCGTATCAGCCGCAGGTGGCAATGGCGCTGTTTACCTGGGACTTGCAAGGTCGCAGTGTCTGTCGTCACCAGGTTCGACGTTATGCCGACATCACCGGCCTGGGCATTGAGCAGGCCACGCTCAACTGGCTGGATGCCTATGCCGCGAAAATGCTCGGCGGCGTGCTGTACTGCCTGTTCCGTCAGGGGGTGGCGCTGGAGCCGCATTTACAAAACACGGTTGTCGGCTTTGCTCAGGACGGCTTGCCGAACCGGGTGTGGATCCGCGATCTGGAGGGCACCAAGCTGGTTCCTGAAATCTGGCCGGCAGAGCGCTTGAGCGCGCTCGACGAGCGTACCCTCAACTCGGTGTACTACAGCGCGCAAAAGGCCTGGCAGCGGGTGGCTTACTGTGCGCTGGTGAATAATCTGGGCGAGGCGATTTTTCATCTGGCCAATGGTAGCGAGGCTCTGGAACAACAGTTGTGGACGCGCACCGGCGAGCTGTTGCACGAACAGTGCGCGCTTCTCGGTCATCCGCAGCAGCTGCGCGAGTTGTGCGCCGGTGCGCCATTCCCCGGCAAGGAAAACTTTATGACCCGTCTGATGATGCGCGCCGATCGCGAAGCAGGTTACACCCAGCTGCCCAGCCCATTGGCGTTTATTGCAAAGAGTAAGTGCGCATGACTCTTCCTGTCGCTGTCACCCGCTGTATCGAACAGCTCAAGGCTGAGCACGAGGGGCCATTGTGTGCCTATGTCTACGACTTGCCTGCCCTTGAACAGCATATAAAGGCAATGCGCGCCGTGCTGCCCGATAATTGCGAATTGTTCTATGCCGCCAAGGCCAACCCGGAGGCGCGGGTGTTGAAAACCCTTGCACCGTGGGTAGACGGTTTCGAAGCGGCCTCGGGCGGGGAGCTGACCTGGCTGCATGAGCAGTGCCCCGACGAGCCACTGATCTTTGGCGGCCCGGGCAAGCTTGATCGTGAACTGGATATCGCCATGCAGTACAGCATCTCGGCGTTTCATGTAGAGAGCGTGACCGAGCTTCGCAGTCTGGCGCGCATCGCTCGCCAGCGTGGCGTGAGGGCTGCGCTGATGTTGCGCTTGAACCTCAAGCTGACGCAGGCACCGCAGAGCAGGCTGGTCATGGGCGGCAAGCCCACGCCGTTCGGGCTGGACGAGCAGGGGCTGGCAAGTGCACTGCAATTGTTGCGCGAAGAGCCGTCTCTGGAGCTCAAGGGGCTGCACTTTCATATGCTGTCACACCAGCTGGATGTCGATGCGCACCTTGCGTTGATACGCAGCTACTTCCTGACTTTCCGCCAGTTGTGTGTCGACCACGACCTGCAACTGCCCGTGCTGAATGTCGGAGGCGGCATGGGCATCAACTACCAGAACCCGGCGCAGTCGTTCGACTGGCCAAGGTTTTGTCAGGGGCTCAAGGGGCTGGTTGATGAGTTCGGCATGGGCGCGACCCGAATCCGCTTCGAAATTGGTCGCTTTATCAGCGCAGCCTGCGGCTATTACGTCATGCAGGTGCTGGATATCAAAAGCAGCCACGGCGAATTTTTTGCCATTGGTCGAGGCGGCACTCATCATTTCCGCACGCCTGCAGCGCAAGACCATAACCATCCGTTCACGGTTATGCGGGGCACAAATCCCCCGCAGATAAGCGGTCAGGACGTCACCCTGGTAGGCCAGTTGTGCACGCCCAAGGATGTGCTGGCCAGGCAGCAACCTGTTGCGCAACTGGCGATTGGTGACCTGCTGGTGTTTAGCCTGGCGGGTGCCTATGCCTGGAATATCTCGCACCAGAACTTCCTGATGCACGAACCGCCTCTGAAGGTGTTTATCGACGGGTGATGCCATGGAGTTGCCAGCCAGGGTGCCGGCAACTCCATCCTTGGCAATCAGCCATCCACGCTGATTCCTGGTATGCATCGAAATCTATAAAAAGCACGTTTATCAGGAAACCCACAGGGCCACGCAATACGGCTTTGCCCGGGTTTTCATGCGCAAGCTGCTTCAAGCCCAAGCCGGATACTGAACAGCCCATAATGATGCAGGCTGTTCAGTTGAAGTCATCACCAAGGTCGGCCAGGGCTTTACTCCCCCAGTAAAGCCCTGTTGAGAAAGTCATATCCCAATTTGATCGATGGCACGCTGATGCAAATGAAGATGATGCCGAACTGCCAGTGAACAATCTTGCCCTGGGCCTCCAGCGCAGTAATTGACGAGCGCAGTTCGAGGCCTTGTTCCTTGACGGATGACCTGAGCTCTACACCTTGCTCCCTTATCAGAACGCGCAGTTCAGCGCCCAATTCTGAAATGGAGGCTTTCAGGTGCCGTTCGGTTTGCCCGAGGTCTGATTTGGAGGCGAGATCTTTCACTTCATTCTCCCAGGCTTCGACAACGGCTTTAGTTTTACCTGAAGGCATACTGATGGATGTCAGCGCGTCGTAAAGGGTAATGGATGATTTCATATTGTCTCCTGCGATTGGCAAGTGACGTCGGGCCGCCATCTGACGCCTGACTCCTGTCACTGTGAGGGCGATTCACTCCTTGCCTGAGATTCTACTTTTATCCCGAATCAATACAGTCAGACCTTTCTTAGCGTTGCGTCAGTCGCGGTGGTATTTCTGGTGACCGATTATGATTACGAGGAGAGCAGCATCGTGCTGGCGCAAAAAAGCCTGCAGTCAGCAGGCTCTTTGCATGAGTCAGGTTGCAGCACGCAGCATCAGCGTGGCGTCGGTTGCACCACCGGCTGTGGCGTCATCTGCGGAGCGTTGTGAGCAGGCAGCATTTCCCAGGCATCACGGGGCTCGTCCAGATCTCGGTTGAGGGTTTCCGGGGTCTTGAAGGTGGTGTACAGGGTGATCAGCGTCAGCAGCGACAGGTAGCAGGCAATCGGCAACCAGGCGCCGATACCGGCGCTGGCATCGCCATCGTGACTGGCCACGACCAGAGCGATCAGCCCGGCGCCAATCAAGGGCGCAATACCGCCAGCAATCACCGCCGAGGCTTCCCGGGCAATGGATACGCCCATATAGCGGTGGCGCGAGCCGAACAGTTCAGGCATCAGCGCCGCCTGGGTGCCGAACATGCCCCAGGTGCCGATGCCCAGCGCGATAGAGATAGCAATAATGCTCGCGATCACATTGCCCTGGCTCAGTATCCACCATACCGGGAACGCCAGTGCCAGTTGCAGCAACGCAAAGGCCCGGTACACCACTACACGGCCAAAACGGTCGCTGAGTTTACCGGCAATCGGCACGGTCAGAGCACCCAGGCTGGCGGCGCAGATCAAGGTGAGCACGCCCACCGGCCCTTGCAGGCCGACCACACCAACGATGTAACTCACCGCCAGGGCCTGATAAATCGAAGACCCGCCGTTTTCTCCCAGGCGTAGGCCAATGCCCAGCAGCAGCGTCGGTTTTGAGTGTTTCATCGCACTTTTTAGCGGGTTGTCGCAGACGCGCTTGAGGGCCTTGAGGCGGATAAAGGTCGGCGACTCCTTGAGCGACAGGCGCATGTAAAGGCCCAGGGCGACGATCACCACGCTGCTGAAGAACGGTATGCGCCACAATCCGCTTTCGAGCACGTTGTCACTGCTGCTGATAACCATGAAGTACACCAGAGCGGCAAGGATGGTGCCCAGTTGAATGCCAAGGAACGGCAGGGCAGCGTAAAAACCGCGTCGGCCCGGGGGTGCATACTCGGTCATCATCACTGCCGCGCCGGCCTGTTCGGCACCTGCACCGAGGCCCTGGAGCAAACGCAGCACCACCAGCAGCACCGGGGCCAGGTAGCCGACTTGATCAAACGTGGGCAGGGCACCGATCAGGGTGCTGGAAATACCCATCAGCAACACCGTGGAGGTGAGCACGAACTTGCGTCCCACGCGGTCGCCGATCATGCCGAACAGCACACCACCCAATGGCCTTATCGCGAAGCCCAGGAAGTAGGTGCCGAAGCTGGCAATCAGGCTCATGGTGCGGGTTTGTTCAGGAAAGAACAGCGGCCCGAAAATCAGCGCCGCTGCCAGGGTGTAGAGGGCAAAGTCGTAGTATTCCAGCGCACTGCCCAGGGAGCAGGCCCAGGCAGCGCGGTGCAGGTCTTTTTTGTGTTCCGGGCTTTCGGGGACCAATTCAATATCAGATGAAGCATGATCGTGAGTCATGTTGGTACCTTCTGGTAGGCGCCTTGACGGCATCTTGTTATCGATAGGCAGCAGGGGGGGCTTACAATTTGAGTCGATGTATCTCCTCGAGCATGGCCTGCTCCATGATGTCGATGGGGGCCTCCATGCCGGTGTACAACTCGATTTGCCGGCAGGCCTGCTGCACCAGCATGCGTGTGCCGGACACGGTGCGGCAGCCCAGCGCGGCGGCTTGCAGAAGCAAGGCGGTACGCACGGGCATAAAGGCTACATCCATGACGATCAGATGGCTGGCCAGCAGCCCGTCCAGCGGATTGTTGTCGGGCTGCTTGAAGCCCACGCTGGTGGCATTGATCACGATGTCGAAATCACGGGCAGCAAAGGCCCCGACACTGCCACCCCAGCGTGCACCCAGATCTGCGGCCAGCGCCTGGCCACGCTCACTGCTGCGGTTGAACACCGTGACCCGGGCTGCCGCTTGCAGGCAGCCAAAGACCACGGCCCGCGCTGCGCCTCCGGCGCCAATTACGGCAATGCGCTGGTTGTTGAGTTCGCAGACTTCCTGCAGGGCGCGTACTGCACCGAGGTAGTCGGTGTTGTAGCCGGTGAGAACGCCGTCGATGTTATTGATGGTGTTGACCGCGCCAATGACCAGTGCGGACTCATCGATCGCGTCCAGATGCTCCATCACGACGGTTTTGTAGGGCATGGACACGTTCATGCCGCGCACACCCAATGCGCGGATGGCCGCGACGCCCGCCACCGGGTCCTCGATGCCGAAGCATACGAAGGTGTAGTCCAGGCCCAGGGCCGCGTAGGCCGCATTGTGGATTTTCGCAGAGAGAGAAAAGGGCGAGCCCATGATCGAACCGCACAGGGTTGGCAGGGACTGGGGCATGCGTGCCTCCTAGTATTGGATTTATGAGTGGGGCAATAAGCCCACTTTCAACCCCTGCAGCGCAGTGTGCCAATCGTATATGTTGATGCCGTGATCACGGATGCTGATCATCAGCTGAGAGTTGATGATTGACGATGTCTGCAGCACATTGTGCTTCTCCCGGTGTTATGGTGCTGAATCCTTCCTGCCAACGGATTTGTTGTGATGACTACACCGCGTGCTGTTGTCGGCCCGATCAAGGCCGTGATTTTCGATATGGACGGGTTATTGCTGGATACTGAGGGTATTTACACCGAAGTCACGCAGATCATCGCCGAACGCTACGGTCGCACCTATGACTGGAGCATCAAGCAGCACATCATCGGCCGTGGCGCCCTGGACCTGGCAGAATTTCTGGTCAAGGCGCTGGAATTGCCGATCACCGCGCAGGAATTTCTGGTTGTCCGCGAGCCGTTGCTAAAAGAACGCTTCCCCAAAGCCACGGGCATGCCGGGTGCCGAGGCGCTGGTGCGCCATCTCAAGGCCCACAAGGTGCCAATTGCCGTGGGCACCAGTTCATCGCAACATTCCTTTGCCCACAAAACCACCTTGCATGGTGAGTGGTTTGAGCTGTTCGACACCATTGTCACCGCTGACGACCCTGAAGTGGGGGCAGCCAAGCCTGCACCGGATATCTTCCTGACGGCGGCACGGCGCCTGGGTGTTGCGCCCGAGCACTGCCTGGTATTCGAAGATTCGCCTTTCGGGGTAACGGCTGCCAAAGCCGCCAACATGACTGCGATTGCCGTACCTGATGTAGCCATGGCCGACAGCAAGTACACGCATGCCGACCTGATCATCCGCCAGCTGGCCGACTTTGATCTGGCGGCTTATGGTTTGCCGCCGATGCGATAAGTGCTAGCCAGATCCCTTACACGCGATTATTGCACCGGCAGTTTTTCCAGTGCCGCACGCAATTCGTCGGCGCTGGAAAACTCTTGCTGTGACATTAGTTTGCCACTCTCCAGTTGCAGCCACAGTACCTTGTCTTCGGCACCGGGGTACTGGGCGGCAACAGCCCCGTCGCGGTCAAGCACAACACGGTAGCTGTAGTCACGCATGGCCGGGATGGCGATAAATTTGCCGATCAGCGAGGGCATGCGCTGCACATCGGCGAGAAACACCACATTGCGTGCTTCCAGGTAGCCCTTGGCCTGGTTTTCCAGCGCAGCCTTGACCAGCTTGGAGCCGTCCATGTTGCGCGCTACCAGCAGCACCTGGGTTTTTTCGTCCAGGGTGTAGGGTTGGTCATGCTGGTCGTTCAGGGTCCATGGCGTCAGGCGCTCACCGATATTCGCGGCCTGGGCCAGCATGGAAAACGCGCTCAACAACAGCACAAGTGCAATTCTCACCGTTTGATACCCCTTCAGTTAATGGTTCTGGCCTGACAGGTTTCAGGCATGGCCGGTATGGTATCCCACAGCACAAGGTAAAAGGTCTGAGACGCATTTAGCTACAAATTGCTCTATGGTTAAGCGCTACCAGCCCAAGGAAACGCCAAGATGACGCGTCTGACAGCGAAAGACTTTGCCCCTGAATTGCTTGAGCTTTATGACTACTACGCCCACGGCAAGATCAACCGTCGCGAGTTTCTTGACCGTGCTGCTGTATTCGCCCTGGGCACCACTGCGTTATCGGTGCTGACGGCGTTGAGCCCAGACTACGCACTCGCCGAGCAGGTCTCCTTTACCGACCCGGATATCATTGCCGAGTACATCATGTACCCATCGCCCAGGGGCAACGGCCAGGTGCGCGGTTATCTGGTGCGGCCAGCCAAGGCAGCAGGCAAGCTGCCGGCCGTGGTGGTGGTGCATGAGAACCGCGGGCTGAATCCTTACATCGAAGATGTTGCCCGGCGCCTGGGCAAGGCGGGATATATCGCTCTGGCACCCGATGGCCTGACGTCAGTGGGCGGATATCCCGGCAATGACGAGCAAGGCCTGGCGTTGCAGCAAAAAGTCGACCCTGCCAGGCTGATGAATGACTTCTTCGCGGCGGTGGAGTGGTTGATGCAGCATGATGCCAGTACCGGCAAAGTTGGGATTACCGGGTTCTGCTATGGCGGCGGGGTGGCCAATGCGGCGGCAGTGGCCTACCCGGAGCTGGGAGCTGCAGTGTCGTTTTACGGGCGCCAGCCCGGTGCAGACGAGGTCGCCCGTATCCAGGCACCGTTGATGCTGCACTACGCCGGGCTGGATACACGGATCAATGACGGCTGGCCAGCTTTTGAGCAGGCGTTGAACAGCAACGGTAAAGTCCATGAAGCGCATATCTACCCGGGAGTGAATCACGGCTTTCATAACGACTCGACGCCTCGCTACGATGAAGCCGCGGCTACTCTGGCCTGGAACAGGACCCTGGGCTGGTTCGGCAAGTATCTGGCGTAGCGGGCTTAGCCGTTCTTCTTGCGCAGGCTCTTGAGGCGAGCGCTGGCGCGCTGCACGGCGGCCATTTTTTCCGGGCGCTTCATGCCCCGCCACTTGCGGATATCTTCCCGGGTTCGACCGCAGCTCACGCAGAGCTCACCACTTAAATGGCAAACTGCAATGCACGGGTTTTCAATGTCTTTTGCCACGGTTCAACTGCGTCCGGTCTGTTTTTGCGCCAGGCGCTTGGGCCAGTTGCCGCCACAACTGCGCTGGCACTCTTCTTCTGAATCGAAGAATACATGGGCCGAGCCGTTACGCACCTTTACGCCGGCATCCGCCAGCGCCTGGGCCGTCAGTTCACCCATATAGCGCGCCTCGCCATCGGCCAGGGCGAAGTCTTTGCTGGCTTGCGTATCGAACACCCAGACCACCTTCAGGCTGGCCGGGAAGGCCTCGTAGTCAACAACATGGGTCAACCAGGCAAACCCCGGGATCTGTGATTTGGCCGTTTCGCAGGCCTCGGTCAGGGAGGTGATCAGGCGACGTTCGATCTGTGCCTGGGTGCGTTTGCTTAAAGACATGGGTGAATCCTGTTGATAGGCGGGGCAAAGGCACGATTATACCTGAGCGCGGGGCTTGGCTACTGCTGCTTCGCCCAGAGTGCCACCTGAGGTAGAATGTCGCGGTAAGTCGGCTGGCCGCCCTGGAGCGTCATGCCCACGCAGGTTCCCCGGAAGGAGCCGCGAGCAGGCCGGACATCAAGGGAGTCACATCCGCTGTACCCAAAATGTTACCCAAGTAGCTGAAGCCAAGACCAACAAGAGATCAGCGCCCAAGGTACATGAAGTGAGGTCTGTAACGTGCACAGGCCTTATATGTCTGCCCGTTCGGGGCTTGAAGCTGGCTCGATTGCAGGTGACCGTCTGTAGTGGGTCAGGCAAATTCAGGCACCGAGTGCCGGGCAGATGGCGTTTTATCTTAGGTACTACAACATGTTAAAAAAAATGAACAAGGGGCTACTGGGCCTGGCGCTGACCATGGGGATTACCTCCGTGCATGCGGCAGAACCTAAACACGTGGATGTACTGCTGATCGGCGGCGGCATCATGAGCGCTACTCTGGGTGTATGGCTCAACGAGCTGGAACCCGGCATGTCCATGGAGATGATTGAACGTCTCGATGGCGTTGCCCTGGAAAGCTCCAACGGCTGGAACAACGCAGGTACCGGTCACTCCGCCCTGGCTGAGCTGAACTACACGCCGGAAGACAAGAACGGCAACGTTGAAATCCCGAAGGCCATTGAAATCAATGAGGCTTTCCAGGTATCGCGTCAGTTCTGGTCGTGGCAGGTCAAGAACGGCGTACTGAAAGATCCGCGCTCGTTTATCAACTCCACGCCGCACATGAGTTTTGTGTGGGGCGATGACAACATCAAGTTCTTGAAAAAGCGCTATGAAGCCCTGCAGGCCAGCCCTCTGTTCGCGGGCATGCAGTACTCCGAAGACCCGGTGCAGATCAAGAAGTGGGTTCCGCTGATGATGGAAGGGCGCGATCCCAACCAGAAAGTCGCGGCCACCTGGTCTCCGATCGGTACTGACGTGAACTTCGGCGAAATCACACGCCAGTTCGCGGCTTACCTGCAAACCAAGCCTAACTTCTCGCTGAAACTGTCGAGCGAAGTTGAAGACATCAAGCGCAATGAAGATGGTTCGTGGCGCGTGGTGTACAAAAACCTGAAAGATGGCAGCAAAACCGAAACTGACGCCAAGTTCGTCTTTATCGGCGCTGGCGGCGGTGCCCTGCACCTGCTGCAGAAGTCCGGCATTCCTGAAGCCAAGGAATACGCAGGCTTCCCGGTTGGCGGCTCGTTCCTGGTAACCGATAACCCGACTGTTGCCGAGCAGCATCTGGCCAAGGCCTACGGCAAGGCTTCGGTTGGTGCGCCACCGATGTCGGTTCCGCACCTGGACACCCGCGTGCTGGATGGCAAGCGCGTTATCCTGTTTGGCCCGTTCGCGACTTTCTCGACCAAGTTCCTGAAAGAAGGTTCGTACTTCGACCTGCTGACCAGCACCACCCCGCACAACATCTGGCCAATGACCAAAGTGGGTATCGAACAGTACCCACTGGTTGAATACCTGGCCGGCCAGCTGATGCTGTCGGACGAAGACCGCTTCAATGCGTTGAAAGAGTACTTCCCGAACGCCAAGTCCGAAGACTGGCGCCTGTGGCAGGCCGGTCAGCGCGTGCAGATCATCAAGCGTGACGAAGAGAAGGGCGGCGTGCTGAAACTCGGTACCGAGATTGTCAGCGCCAAAGATGGCAGCATCGCCGGTCTGCTGGGCGCATCCCCGGGTGCCTCCACGGCTGCACCGATCATGCTCACCGTGCTTGAAACCGTGTTCAAGGACAAGGTTGCAACACCGGAGTGGCAAGCGAAGCTGCACCAGATCGTGCCGAGCTATGGCACCAAGCTGAACGGCGATCCTGATCGCGTTGCCCAAGAGTGGGCCTACACGGCTGAAGTCCTGCAATTGACTCCACCACCGGCGATCCCGGCGGCAACTCACACTGCAACGCCTGCTACGGAGCCGGCAAAGCCTGCTCCAAGCAACCCAGCGGCTGACATGGCGCTGTAAAAAAACGGCCCCACCCGACGCTGCTCGGGTGGGGCTGCTTTATCTCGCGTTACCGCCTCGCTCAACCCCTTCGCAATACCTCACTGCGTCCCGAACAGGGCCGTCCAGTAAATCCCTGCATCACTTTTTGGGTCTACCGCGTAGGCTGCGCCCAGCTCGCGAAACCCCGGATTCATCACGTTGGCGCAATGACCAGGGCTGGCCAGCCAGCCGTCGACCAGCTTGCGCGTGGTGTCCTGCCCGGCGGCGATATTTTCACCGATCTGCTGCGCGATATAGCCCGCCAGTTCAGCGCGATCCCCCGGGGTGCTGCCATCGCGGCCCTTGTGATCGAAGTAGTTATTGTTGGCCATGTCCCGTGAATGACTCTCGGCAGCGCTAGCCAGGGTGGTGTTCCAGGTCAGGGGCGCGGCAGGGCCGAAGGCCTGGGTGCCGCATTGGCGGGGTTGGTTACGGGCGCTGTTGAGCATCTCGAGGACCTTCTGGCCTTCGGCCTGCCAGTCTCCCAGGCGTGCCGCCAGCAGCGGACGGGCCAGAACGATGCGCCAGTCACGCTGGTCGTGGCTGACGCCGATATCGACAAATTGCGGGTCCAGCACCACGCGGCAAAAGCTTTCCTGGACGGCTTTCATGGCGGCCTGGGCGTCACGGGGGCCGGACAGGTTGATCGCCTGTACGTTGACCATCGGGTATGCCGCCTGTGCCAGGGCTTGCTGCAAATCGCCAAAACTGCTGGCCGGCAGCACCAGGCGGGTGTCGGCCGACAGTGGCGGCAACTCTTGCGAGGCCTGCCCTGCGCACAATTGAATCTGGCTGCGGTAAGCATTGATCGAGTCGATCAGTTGCGATTCTTCGCTGGCCACGGCGCCAGCGCTGAACACCAGACTCAGTGTCAAGGCGCCGAGACGGGGCAGGGTGAAGTGAGCGCGCATACGGGTTCCCTCTTAACGGAGTGCAACCATGATGCGTTATTTCGCCCCTTTAGTCTTTTGCCAGGGCCACAAAGGCTTTGGCCCGGGCAGTCAGTTGATCGATCTGGCGATCACGTTTCTTCTCGGCGTCGAGCATGGCCTTTTTGCCGTTGCGTTGCAGCAGGTAGGTATGGATCTGGCGCACTTCGGTGGACTGGTAGATCGCGGCGACGTCGAGCACGGCCATCAGGCCGTCGCTGCTATGGTCACGGGTGTTCATCAGCACTTGCGGGCCGCGGGTACCGATGACTTGCAGCCCCATTGCCTCGAATTCCGCAACCTTGGTCACACTGCAAGTCAGCTCGGTGTGAGGGTAGCGGCGCACGACTTCCTCGAGCATCGAACGGGTCACCCCCAGATGGCGGTGGCTGGCCAGCTCGGCCATATAGGCAATGCCGCAGGCCTGGGGGTCGTCCTTGAAAGGCAGGTACAAGGCGAAGCCCGTTACTTTTTCCGGGTCCTGGGCATCGGTGGCGACAATCAGCTCGACCGCAATGCCTTTGGTGCCGTCGAGTGCCTGCAGGTACAGATGCACTTCAAAGCCGATGGCGTACTGATAAATGCTGTACAGCAGATTGCTCGGGGCGATTTCCATCGCACTGATATCGCTCAGGTGATCGACCACGAGCTGCAGGATCTGGCTGTTGATCGGTTCGCTGACTGGGGAATCGTAATGGCTGAGGGTGGTCATGGGGATGGTTTCTATAGTGTGCCGCAGCACAATTCGTAGCAGCAACTGTCTTGCCCAGTCATTTACGTTCGCCATGCTGTGCCGTCGCGCAGCATGGCGTTAAGCCGGAT
>NZ_WIVQ01000287.1:0-359 GCF_009600545.1 Pseudomonas sp. FSL R10-1339
TGAGCTGCACGAGCGTGCGCATAACGCCGCTTATGTTCAAAAGGCCCCCATACTTGAGAGAGTCGTGGGGGCCTTTTTTTCTGGGCACGGAAACCAACCCCCCCCTACACTGGTACGCCAGCCCCCCCTGCTGTGGTTTTACGCGTAGTGGGCCACTCACTCGGAACAGGAAGCCACCGCCATGCCGTTACCCGTCACGCCCTATTATGAGCGCCGTCTGCGCGACCTGCGCACGCTATCCCCTGCGGCTGCCGCACTGGCCGAGCGCATCGCCTTGGACCTGCAGCCGCAAATGCTGGCCACCTCGACCGAGATGTTGGAGGCGCAGTTACTGGATCACCTGCAGGAAGTGGCTGAGC
>NZ_WIVQ01000288.1:0-353 GCF_009600545.1 Pseudomonas sp. FSL R10-1339
GTTGTCAGTGACCTGATTGCTCAGTTGCGGCAAGTCGGGGTAACGCCGCAAGCCATTCACGTCGGTGGCGGGCAGCGGCGGCAATTGGGCGCTGGACAGGCCTTCGGCCTTGAGGGTCAAGGTGCGGGTCAGCGAGTCACCCACTTTGGAGTGATCTGGCTCGGGGTTCCAGCTTTCGCTCAGGCTCAGGCTGCGGGCCGGTAGCCAGGCGGCAGTGGCCGGATAGTCTTCAGGCTTGGGCTTGACCTGCAAGGGGATCTCGGTTGAAGTCACGTGGACCATTTTTCCGGGTTTTGGCGCGCTGGGTGTCGAGGTGTTGCCGGGCTGGTTGTCCACCTGGGTCGCGCTGAAGG
>NZ_WIVQ01000289.1:0-350 GCF_009600545.1 Pseudomonas sp. FSL R10-1339
CCCCTAGGGGACTCGAACCCCTGTTACCGCCGTGAAAGGGCGGTGTCCTAGGCCACTAGACGAAGGGGACACAAACCCTTCTAACAGTGATCAGCACTGAGTGCTGATCGATCCAATGCCAGTGTGGCCCGACATTGAACTGTAAATTGGTGGAGCTAAACGGGATCGAACCGTTGACCTCTTGCATGCCATGCAAGCGCTCTCCCAGCTGAGCTATAGCCCCGATTTATCGCCTGGCGGCGGAGCATCACCGAAGTGCTGCTTCTGTAAAACTGGCGTCCCCTAGGGGACTCGAACCCCTGTTACCGCCGTGAAAGGGCGGTGTCCTAGGCCACTAGACGAAGGGGACA
>NZ_WIVQ01000290.1:0-348 GCF_009600545.1 Pseudomonas sp. FSL R10-1339
TGCGCAAGGTGGTTCGGCAGCGGTTGAAGCGGTTGCAGCGGTTCACGATGCAGGCACTTCGTCGTTTGTTGGCGAAGCGCTGGCCAAATCGGACCGCCCGGAACTGACCGCTGCCAAAATCGTCGTCTCGGGCGGTCGTGGCATGCAGAACGGTGACAATTTCAAGTACCTGTATGCGCTGGCCGACAAGCTGGGCGCTGGTGTGGGTGCATCCCGTGCTGCAGTTGACGCGGGTTTTGTACCCAACGACATGCAGGTCGGCCAGACCGGCAAAATCGTTGCGCCACAGCTGTACATTGCGGTCGGTATTTCCGGCGCGATCCAGCATCTGGCCGGGATGAAAGATTC
>NZ_WIVQ01000291.1:0-345 GCF_009600545.1 Pseudomonas sp. FSL R10-1339
CTGGCACCAATGTGCCGATCTGGTTGCTGGGCTCAAGTCTGTTTAGCGCACAATTGGCCGGTGAGCGCGGTTTGCCGTACGCCTTCGCGTCACATTTCGCACCGCGTTTAATGCATGAAGCGATTCGTGTGTACCGCAATCACTTCAAGCCTTCAGCCGTTCTCGACAAACCCTACGTGATGCTCGGGGTGCCCTTGGTCGCTGCCGATACGGATGAGCACGCCGAGTACCTGGCAACCTCCGTGTACCAGCGAATTCTGGCGCTGATGCGCGGCCAAAGTCTGGTTCAGCGTGCGCCTGTGAAGACCATGGATGGCCTGTGGCTACCCCACGAGAAAGAGGCAG
>NZ_WIVQ01000292.1:0-335 GCF_009600545.1 Pseudomonas sp. FSL R10-1339
TCCCAGTGCAGTGACCGCGAAGCGGGCGATGTGCTGGGGGACGCCCAACAAGCGCAGCGCGTTAGGACGGTGGATCAAGCACCGCGATTCTTGATCCAGACCCAGCGGCCTTCCAGTCGCTGTGCGCCGTCCGAATCCGCGAAAGGAGATAGGTCGGAGTGCGGCTGCTTCGCTCCTTCACGCCGCCGCCTTCGGCCTGCGCGCTCCGCTTGCGGGCGATCAGGTCGGGGTTGATCTTGCTTTTGTCGTGGCTTTTCGAACGATCTTTGCGAAGCAAAGTCTAGTGAGTACACTTCTAATGAAGTGGCCCAGCGGAGCTAGGCGCGATTTTAGGT
>NZ_WIVQ01000293.1:0-332 GCF_009600545.1 Pseudomonas sp. FSL R10-1339
GAGCCGGATTTGAACCGACGACCTTCGGGTTATGAGCCCGACGAGCTACCAGACTGCTCCATCCCGCGTCTGTGGGGCGCACTTTACAGTGATGGGCGGGGGAGTCAACCTTTAATGTATAAATGAGTTAAATAAGATCAAAGCTGGCATTGATTTTGGATATGGGCAGTTCGGTCCGTAGCAGCTGCTACGGGGTGGGAGGCAGCACAAAACACACGCGCACAAAAAAGGCCACTCTTTCGAGTAGCCTTTTTCGATGTTTGGTTGCGGGAGCCGGATTTGAACCGACGACCTTCGGGTTATGAGCCCGACGAGCTACCAGACTGCTCCAT
>NZ_WIVQ01000294.1:0-328 GCF_009600545.1 Pseudomonas sp. FSL R10-1339
CAGAAGAGTCAATGGATGGCAGCGACCCGTACGCATGGGCACATGGCCTTTAAAGTCCATTTGCCACAGATCATTGGGTTGCTCGTGTTCAAATCTGATGAAAGGTTTGACTAGGCCTGCATGAGGGTCGATGCGCTCATTACGCTTGAGAATGGCATGAACCGTACTGGCTGCAGGCATGTTGCTGCCGCGCCGTTCAAGGCATCCCTTGATCTTGCGCGCGCCCCAGCCGGTGTGCTCGATATTGAGCGCCAGTATCTGCTTCTCGGACTCGTGAGCAGTTCGATTAGGCGAACTGTGAGGTCGACGGGACCGATCTCTCAGCCCG
>NZ_WIVQ01000295.1:0-326 GCF_009600545.1 Pseudomonas sp. FSL R10-1339
CCGTGCTTACATCAAGCGCGTAGAAGCACTGATCGGCGCGCCGATCGACATCGTCTCGACAGGTCCGGACCGCAACGAAACCATCGTTCTGCGTCACCCGTTCGCGTAACACGTCGCGATGCAAAACAAAGGGCCCTTCGGGGCCCTTTGTTGTTTTAGCCCTCTGTAGGAGCGAGCTTGCCTCGCGATCTGTTGATCTTGATCTGGTTTTTGATCTTGATCTAAGAGGCCCCGTTAAACCACGCTGGCCGAACGCGGCGGGCCCACGGCGTAAGGCCGGAACCCTAAGTGGCCGTTGCCGCAGCAACGGATATGCACTCAAATCA
>NZ_WIVQ01000296.1:0-324 GCF_009600545.1 Pseudomonas sp. FSL R10-1339
CGCGAACCCGGCGTTGTACATCAGAGCCCGGTCGAGGCAGGCGGCTTGCCACTGCTCGAAGTCCGGCCACCCTTGGCGTATCGCCCTGTAGGCCCAGAGGCGCAGTTGCTCGAACAGATTGCAGTTCCGGCCCAGCCCGTAGTCCGGGAGGCGCTTACGGCGATCCTGGGCGGGCTCGAGGTCTAGCCAACTGTCGAGGTCGGCCAGGGTGTACAGGCGCGGCTCCCAAGTGGTCACCTGCCAATGCGGGTGCAGAGGATTCTTGCAGATAAGACCCGAATAGCCGAGATCACCACCAAGTAACCGCTATAACCCGCACTCTAC
>NZ_WIVQ01000029.1:0-54365 GCF_009600545.1 Pseudomonas sp. FSL R10-1339
GTTCGCGGGTGTTCGACGCACCGATCTCGGAAAGTGGCATCGTCGGTACCGCCGTGGGCATGGGCGCCTATGGCCTGCGCCGCAAGATCGCCCAACGCATGCAGGACGCCAAGCGCCGTGCCGCACACTTCAGCTATGTCGAGGAAGTGGACGTCACCGCCCTGGAAGAACTGCGTGCCCAGCTCAACCAAAAATGGGGGGACAGCCGCGGCAAACTGACCCTGTTGCCGTTTCTACTGCGGGCCATGGTCGTGGCCTTGCGGGACTTCCCGCAGATCAACGTGCGCTACGACGACGAAGCGCAAATCATCACCCGCTTTGGCGCCGCCCATATCGGCGTCGCCGCGCAAAGCGACGGTGGTTTGATGGTGCCTGTGGTGCGCCATGCCGAGACCCTCAACCTGTGGGGCGCCGCCGATGAAATCGCCCGCCTGGCCAACGCCGTACGCACCGGCAAGGCTACCCGCGAGGAACTCACCGGCTCGACCATCACCCTGACCAGCCTGGGAGCCTTGGGCGGAATTGTCAGCACACCGGTGGTCAACCTGCCCGAAGTGGCGATCATTGGCGTCAACCGCATCGTCGAGCGCCCGGTGGTGGTCAAAGGCCAGATCGTGGTGCGCAAAATGATGAACCTCTCCAGCTCCTTCGACCATCGTGTGGTCGACGGCATGGACGCGGCGCAATTTATCCAGGCCATGCGTGGCTTGCTCGAACAACCTGCCACCCTGTTTGTGGAGTGAACATGCAGCCAACCCAACACACCACGCTGCTGATTATCGGCGGCGGCCCCGGCGGCTATGTGGCAGCGATCCGCGCCGGCCAGCTGGGCATTCCGACGGTCCTGATCGAAGGCCAGTCGCTGGGCGGTACCTGCCTGAACGTCGGCTGCATCCCGTCCAAGGCCCTGATCCACGTTGCCGAACAGTTCCATGCCACCCAGCGCTACAGCACCGGTACTTCACCGCTGGGGATCAAGACCCAGGCCCCGACCCTGGACATCGGCCAGAGCGTGCAATGGAAAAACACCATTGTTGATCGCCTGACCAGCGGCGTCGGCGCTCTGCTGAAAAAGAACAACGTCAAGGTCATTCACGGCTGGGCCAAAATCCTCGACGGCAAGGCGGTTGAAGTCGGCGGCCAGCGCATCGAATGCGAACATCTGTTGCTGGCCACCGGCTCGCAAACGGTCGACCTGCCGATCCTGCCCATTGGCGGGGCGATCATTTCGTCCACCGAAGCCCTGCAGCCCACCACCATTCCCCGACGCCTGACCGTGGTTGGCGCTGGCTATATCGGCCTGGAACTGGGGATCGCCTACCGCAAGCTGGGGGCCGAAGTCACGGTGGTTGAAGCCCGTGACCGTATCCTGCCAACTTACGACAAGGACCTGACCTTGCCCGTGGCAGAATCCCTCAAGGCACTGGGGATTACCCTGTATCTGGAGCACAGCGTCGAAGGTTTCCAGGCCAGCAGCAAAACCCTGTCGATGCGTGACCGCATGGGCCAGAGCCAGACCCTGGAAACCGATCAGGTGCTGGTGGCGGTGGGTCGTCGGCCGCGTACACAAGGCTTCAACCTTGAAGCGCTGGCGCTGACCATGAACGGCCCGGCGATTCGCGTCGACAACCGTTGCCACACCAGCATGCGCAATGTCTGGGCGATTGGTGACCTGACCGGCGAGCCGATGCTGGCCCACCGGGCCATGGCCCAGGGTGAGATGGTTGCTGAAATCATTGCCGGCAAACAGCGCGAGTTCAGCCCTGCTGCGATTGCCGCGGTGTGTTTTACCGATCCCGAAATCGTCGTGGTGGGCAAAACCCCGGTTGAGGCGCAAGAGGCCGGTCTGGACTGCATCAGCGCCAGCTTTCCGTTCTCTGCCAATGGCCGGGCCATGACCCTGGAAGCCAAAACCGGCTTTGTGCGGGTTGTGGCGCGCCGGGACAATCACCTGATTGTCGGTTGGCAAGCCGTGGGGGTCGGTGTTTCGGAGTTGTCGACGGCCTTTGCCCAGTCATTGGAAATGGGCGCCTGCCTGGAAGACATCGCCGGCACCATCCACGCGCACCCGACCCTGGGCGAAGCCGTCCAGGAAGCCGCGTTGCGCGCGCTGGGGCATGCGTTGCACCTGTAATCCCCCCCTTACTGTGAGAGCGGGCTTGCTCGCGATGCAGGCGACGCGGTTTATCTGATAGACCGAGTGGCTGCTATCGCGAGCAAGCCCGCTCCCACAGCAAGTCAGGCCCTGCGCAATCCAGCACTGGGCGTAATGGCTCAACACCAGTAGAATCGCGCTCTTTTTTCCAGGGCGCTCGCCATGACCTCTCTTAAAACCCCGCTCGAAACCGAGTCCCAAACCAGCGAGCTGGTCTTAGGTCTTGAAGACCGTCCCAAGCCGTGGATCGCCTTTCTGGCCGCCCTGCAGCACCTGCTGGCCATTATTGTGCCGATCGTCACCCCCGGCCTGCTGATCTGCCAGGCCCTGGGTGTGTCCAGCCGTGATACCAACCTGATTGTCTCCATGTCGCTGGTGATCTCCGGTATCGCTACCTTTGTTCAGTGCAAACGCTTTGGCCCCTTTGGCGCCGGGCTGCTGATCGTCCAGGGCACCAGTTTCAACTTTGTCGGCCCGCTGATTGCCGGCGGCGCACTGATGGTCAAGCAAGGCACGCCGGTTGAAGGCGTGATGGCGGCGATCTTTGGCGTGGTGATTGCCGGCTCGTTTGTCGAAATGGGTATCTCGCGCATCCTGCCTTTTGTAAAACGCATGATCACCCCGCTGGTCACCGGCATCGTGGTGCTGATGATCGGCCTGACCCTGATCAAGGTCGGCCTGATCAGCATGGGCGGCGGCTTCACGGCCATGGGCAACGGTACCTTCGCCAACGGCGAAAACCTGATGCTCTCGGGTGTGGTGCTGGCCATTATCGTGATCCTTAACCGCATCCCGCTGGTGTGGATGCGCAGTTGCGCCATTGTTATCGCCCTGGCCGTGGGCTACGCCCTGGCAGGCTACCTGGGCCGCCTGGACTTCACCGGCATGCACCAGGCCGAGCTGTTCCAGGTGCCAATGCCCTTGCATTTCGGCCTGGGGTTTTCCTGGGCGCTGTTTATTCCCATGCTGGTGATCTACCTGGTCACGTCGCTGGAAGCCATCGGTGACGTCACAGCCACCAGCAAGGTGTCGCGCCAGCCGGTCGAAGGCCCGGTGTGGATGCAGCGCATCAAGGGCGGCGTGCTGGTCAACGGCGCCAACTCGTTTCTGGCGGGTATCTTCAACACCTTCCCGAGTTCGGTATTTGCCCAGAACAACGGTGTCATCCAGCTCACCGGTATCGCCAGCCGCCATATCGGTGTGTGGATTGCCAGCATGCTGATCCTGCTGGGCCTGTTCCCCAGCGTTGCCGGTGCGATTCAGGCAGTGCCTGAGCCGGTACTGGGCGGTGCGGCCATGGTGATGTTCGGCGCCGTTGCCGCTTCGGGCATCAATATTCTGGCCAGCATTACCCTGGACCGCCGCGCCCTGCTGATCATTGCCGTGTCCCTGGCGCTGGGCCTGGGCGTATCGCAAGTGCCTGAGTTCCTGGCGCATATGCCTGCAGCTCTGCGTAACGTACTGGAGTCAGGTGTGGCTACAGGCGGTATCTGTGCCCTGCTGTTGAACTGGTTCCTGCCGGAAACAGAGAAAAAACCGACGTTGTAAGCGACGCAGCCAGGCAGGAGTGCCTTTTGCCCTCCTGCTTGTGCTTACAAAAACGGGTCGTTATTCACCGCCCATCTTTCCCAATTTCTTCATTTGGCCTACTATTTTTTCAAACCCTTTATGCCTGACATAGGCGATGTTTATGAACACATACGGTGAGCGACTCAAACATGAGCGTTTGCGCCTGAAACTGACACAGGCACAACTGGCGGATGCGGGGGGTATAGGGCGCCATGCACAAAGCTACTATGAGCGCGATATCACCTTGCCCCGCGCCGACTATCTGGCGGCCATTACTCTGCTCGGTATTGATGTGGTGTTCATCATCACTGGCAAACACACCCTGCCTGTTTACGAGGAAATCAGTTGTGACCGAACCCGGCACCCGGCATCAAAAAGCACTTGATCGCTTTCTCAGTGACCACCCTGAACTGGTCGTGGCGCTTGAGACATTGAACCCATTGGCCGCCCGCGCTATCGGCCAATCGATAAAGGAATATCGCCAGGAACGCTTGAACGAAGCCTTTGAGGCCGAGGCTGAGCGTCTGGGTTTTTTCGCCTGGGAGCTGACCCTGCAATTGACCAGCGCAAGCCCGCAAGAATTCGAGGCCCAGCGCCTTGAAGTGCATCGCGAAGTGGCGCAAATGGCCGGCATGGAATGGGTTGAATACTGCGAACTGCATGGTCCGCTCCGTAGCAGTTGACGAGCCGTGCGAGGCTAGGGCAGCCAGATACTCGAACATACCTTCTGCAACAACGCCTTGTTGTGACTGAACACAATCATCCCCAGCTCCCGACGCCTGGTCTCTTCGAGCAAGACTTGCCACACCTGCGCCTGTACATGCGCATCCAGTTGCGCCGTCACTTCATCGGCAATCAGGTAGCGGGTGCGCGGATCCAGCGCCCTGAGCAAAGCGATACGCGCCAGTTCTCCGCCAGACAATTCGTCCGGGCGACGGGCCAACCACCCGGGGTTCACCGCCAGGCGTGCCAGCCAGGCGGCATCTGGCGACCAGGCATCACGCAGGCTCTCGCCCGTTGTGCGATAAGGGTTGAAGGTCTGTTCAGGATGCTGCGGCACCAGCTGCACCGGGCAATAGCCCTTTTTCGCAAGCGCTTTGCCATCCACGGTGATGCTGCCCGAGGTTGCTGACTGCCATTGCGCCAGCACCCGGCCCAGGGTGGTTTTGCCATAACCGCTGGGCGCCGAGATGCCCTGACGCTCCCCCGGCCGCACCTGAAACGACACACAGTCCCAGAGCTGCCGGCCATCCTGGACAATGCTTAATTGCTGGACCTCAAGCATATTCCGGCACCCGCCGGGCAAAAAACTGTTGTTCCGGCAAGGCTGCCCACAACGACTGCAACCAGGGGCTGCCGCCGTTTTCGCGCAGTTCCAGGGCACTCAGGGTTTCGTGCAGCTCGCCCTGATGCAACACAGCGATCCTGTCGGCAAAGCGCGCCGCCAGGGCCAGATCATGGGTCACCCACAAAATCCCCCGACCTTGCAGGCAAAAGCCCTTGAGATGGGTCAACAGTTGGCAGGCATGTTCGTCATCCAGCCATGAGGTGATCTCGTCAGCGAGGATATAACGCGCAGGAGTCAAGGCCGCGCAACTGGCCAGAACGCGCTTGGCCATGCCCCCTGACAACATGCGCGGGAATTCGTCCACCAGTTCTGGCTTGAGGTTGTAGTGCGTGAGCTGCTCGGCCACATCGCCAAGCCCCAGCCTGACCCCGCTCAAGTGCGCAGCACGCTGCAATTGCGGCCCGACCTTGATCAGCGGGTTCAGGGCGTTGACACCCTGGGGTACATAGCACAGGGCTTTGCCCCGCTGATTGACCTTGCCTGCCTCCCCCAGCACCTGCCCGTCGAGCACTATTTCGCCGCGACAGCGCATATTTTCCGGGAGCAAGCCCAAGGCACTTTGCAGCAGCAGGCTTTTGCCTTCGCCGCTGGAGCCCACCAGCGCCGTCAATTCTCCGGGGCGTACTTCAAGGGAGATATTGCTCAGCAGCGGATGCCAGGTTTTATGGCCCAACCAATGATAGTGCGCAACGTCGATCGCAAACCGGTCGAATTTCAGCATCAGGTAATCCTTATCCAGAGCTGCTGCAATGCCCGTGCAAACTGGTCAAAAACCAGTACCAGGCCCACCAGAATCAAACCCGGAAAAAACGCCAGCCACCAGGCACCACTGCTCAAGTACCTTAGCGCATCGGCCAGCAACAGGCCCAATGACGGATCATGGGGCGCCAGGCCGAAGCCCAGGAAACTCAACGCCGCCGAATGCAGAACTGCGTGGGGGAACATCAACAGGGTACCGACGATCCACTGCGGCATCAGCAACGGCAACAAGTGATGACGCCAGCGATAGAAGCTGCTGTTGCCCAGGCGATGGGAGAGCATCACAAAATCGGTCTCGCGGATACGCAGGATCTCGCCGCGCAGGATCAGGGCCAGGCGTGGCCAGTGGGTCAGCGCCACGGCCAGGATGACCCCCTGCTTGCCACCGCCCAAGGTGAAGCAAATCAATACCAGCAGCAACAAATGCGGCAACGCCAGCATGCTGTCGATCAGCCCGCGAATCAGGTAATCCAGGGTTTTGTTCAGCGCACACAAACTGGCCGCCAGCATCGCCAGAAAACCGCTGCTGAACGCTGCAGTCAGGCCGATCTGCAGGCTGGTGGTCATCCCCTGAAAACACCGCAGCCACAGATCACGGCCCAGGCTGTCAGTGCCAAACCAGTACTCGGCAGACGGTGGCAGGCGCCGTGCCAGCAGATCCATGGAGACATCAATATTGATGATTGAGATACCGTAGGCGATCAATCCCAGCAGCATCAGCAACGAGAGGCAGAGCCTTAGCAAGGCGCGATTGGGGTTGTAGGTCATACCTGGCGCGCCGCCCCGCGGTTAAGGCGCAGTAACAGCGCGTTGGCAATGCTGTTGCCGGTGAATACCAGCACCGCACAGAACATCACGATCCCCATCAACAATGGAATATCGCCGCGTAATCCGGCATCGATCGTGGCCTGCCCCAGGCCTGGATAAGCGAACACTTTTTCAGCCAGCAACGAACCGCCGATCAACTCCCCCACCGAGGCAAATTGCAGGCACAAGGCCGGGGTGATGGCATGGCGCAGGATATGAAAGTTGATCAGCGGCCAGCCTTTGTCGCCCTGGGCATGGGCGAAACGAATAAATTCGCTGTTCATCACTTCAGCCACCCGCGAGCGGGTATGCAGGGCGATATTGCCCACGCCCAGTACACCCAGGGCCAGCATGGGCAGGATCAAGTGTCGCAACTTGTCGCCCCAGGTTGCGGTTTCGGCATTGCTGCCGGGGGTCCAGGCGCAGCAGATCGGCGCCCAGTTGAGCGTCACGGCAAACAGTGACAGCAACAGCAGGCCAATCCAGAACGTCGGCATGGATGCCAGCACATAGGACAGCGTCGAAATAAGGCGGTCAGGCCAACGGTTCAAATAACGCCCGGCCGTCAGCCCCATGGCCAGGCCGACGATGCCGGAAAACAGCCAGGCCGAAAACAGCAGTGCAAAGGAGGTGGCAAAACGCTCTCCAATCACCTGCGAGACCGGCGCGTTATAGAGCATTGAGTAGCCGAAATCGCCTTGCAGCATTTGCCCGAACCAGCGCAAAAAGCGCTCCCATAACGGCAGATCGAGCCCCCAGCGCGCCGCAATCAATGGATATTGCTCGGGCGGTACATGCAACAGATCGTTACCTATATAGGCCCGGATCGGGTCTACCGGAGAAAAACTGAGCAAGGCAAAGGTGCCCGCTGCCGTTACCAGCAGCAGGCCCAGCAAACGCAGCACAAACAGCGATAGGCCGCGGATCACCGGCAGGTCCACTTCCAGTGATCAACGCTGTTGAGCAGCGACCAGGAACCGTGGATTTCCGGGGCGCCCTTACCCAGATCGATGCACTCATCGGTGAGGTAAGTGTGCTGAACATTGAGCAACCAGGCCCAGGCGGCATCTCCTTTAACGCCGACGCCGGTTTTGCCGTCCCACTCCACTTGCTGCCAGAACGGCACCGCCTGCTGCCAGGTCGGCGCATCGAGGGCTTGCTGCAGATGCTGATCGACAACCGGGTTCTGGTAATAACCGGGGTTGTAGTATTCCACGCCTGCCGCCTTGCTGCTGTAGTGATGGTAAAGCTCCATCGGGTCGAGGCTGCCCCAGCCAAACAGGGTCGGGTTGGCGTGCATGTTGCGCTCAACGGTTTCCCAACTGCCGGACTTCAGGTCTACGTCGATGCCCACGGGCTTGAGCATTGAGCGCACGGCCTGGGCCAGATCCCGGCGAGTGGCATCGCCACTGGCGTACCACAGGGTGATTTTGGCCGGCAGGCCGTTTTTTTCACGGATGCCATGGGCGTTTTCAATCCAGCCTGCGTCTTCCAGTATCTGCCGGGCTTTGTCGGTATCGCCATCCTTGAACAGCGCATCCGGGTTATCCCACGGTAAACCCTGCACGCCGGTGTAGGCCGGGATCGCGTGGCCTTCGAGGATCTGATCGGCAAGCAGTTGGCGATTGATGGCGTAGTTGATGGCTTTGCGGATGGCCACATCAGCCGTCACATCATTGCCAATCGGGTAGCCTTGGGCATCTTTTTTACCGGACGCGAGGGTTGGCATCACGATGCCACGGTTTTCCACACTGGGGCGAACCCACAGTTTCATGCCCGCGGCAGGCGTCACGGCCAGCGCAGGGGCGATGCGCACAATACCCAGCTGCTTGCTTTGGGCGGCAGCGAAAGCGCTGTCTTCATCCAGGAACACAAACACCAGTTTGTTGAAATCGTTCTTCTGCCCTGCGTAGTACGGGTTGGCCTCAACGATCAACTGCTGACCCGGCTGGTAGCTGACCAACCGATAAGGCCCGGCGCCAATCGGCTTTTGCGCGTAGGTTTTGGCGTCGTATTGGTCTGCCGAGACAATCCCCAGCGAACCGAGCACATTGACGAACGTGCTTTGCGGCGCCTTGAGCTCAATACGCACCGTGAGCGGATCAACCGCCTCGGCCTTGAGGAAGTTGCCCATATCGACCTTGCCACCACTGGCCGCCGCATTGTTGTAGGTGTAAGCCACGTCCTTGGCGGTCAGTGGCGAGCCGTCGGAGAACTTGAGGTCGGGCTTGAGCTTGAGGGTCCAGGTCTTGCCATCCGCGCTGGCCTGATAATCGCTGAGGAGAAAACCGCTCCAGGACAAATCATCGTTTTGCTTGAGCAAAGGGCTGTGCAACAGCAGATAACTGCCGTGGCTCCAGCCCAGCATCGGATCAAAGCCTTCGGTCGGCTCATCACCAATGGCCAGTTGCAGGGTGCGGTCCTGCGCTGAGACAACAGGCGCTGCCAACACACTCAACAAGGCCGCAGCCACCAGGGTGTTACGCATCCATGCGGGTTTTGACATCTATCCTCCTGATATGAAATGGCCTTGCCCAAACGGGCCGTACGCAGTTTATCGCGCCCCACAGTAATAGCAGGCTGATTTTAAATAGCCAGTTATGCATCTGATTTTTTAGGGGTTTTCCAGGCGATACGTCTTACCATGTAACAATTGCCACAGGTCAGGTTCCCCGGGCATGACTGTGCTATACCAATGGGTACGCTTATTCAGTCACGCCATACAGACACAGCTGACAGAGGTTCGCATGTTCAAAGGATTAGCCGGTCACCTCACAGAAAAAAACGTTCACTCGATCAACACCTTGCCGTCCAACAATATCGAATTGTTCGACTGCTATGCCGGTTTGATCCTGGGCCACCTGTACCGTAACTTCCCCTTGCCCATCACCCTGACTGCCGAGCGCTTTATCGACTACAAAGGCCTGGCGGACAGCAACCGCGAGGCGCTGGAAAAAGAAGAGAACCTGTTCCTGGCCACGGTCAAATGGCTGGCCGACATTGGCTACATCCACTTCGACGGCATGTCGGGCGTAGCCTTTTACGAAGTGGTTCTGACCAACAGCGGGCTGCTGATCCTGCGCGCTTACCCGGAAGGCACCGACACTGCGCCGACCCTGGGCGAAAAACTGGCGCAGTGCGTCAACAACGAAAACACCGCCGATATGAGAGCGCTGGTAACCCAGGCACTGAGTCTGGGCGTGCGCATGATCAGCCCGATGAGTCGGTCGGGGATTTAAGCCAGGCCCATCAATGCACTTGGCCATGAACGCTCACCGTGACCAAGTGCATTTAAACAGCCATTATCCTCCACTCACTACCCGCCGCCCTCCCACCCGCCACCCCAGCTGAATCCCGGCTGCCGCGATTAAAATCGCCGCCACACCCACCCATTGCAGCGGTTCCAGGCGATGGCCAAAGGCAAACCAGTCCACAAATATCGCTGCAATGGGGTAGATAAAGCTCAGTGCTCCGATCAATGCCGTGGGCAGTTTCTGGATTGCTCCGTAGAGCAGTACATACATCAAGCCGGTATGGACTACGCCAAGCGTCAGTAAGGCGCCCCACGCCTGTGCGCCAGCAGGCAGCTCAGTGACGTTGGCCAGGGTTGCCAGCAGCAGTGCGCCGGTGCTGACCTGGATCAGCGCGATCAGGTGCGGGGGGATCCCGCGCAGGCGTTTGATGATCAGCACGGCCACGGCGTACATCAAGGCCGCACTCAGCGCCAGGGCAATCCCCAGCAAGTACTCACTGCCGCTCTCCCCTTGCCCGTGGTGGGCGCTGACGATCGCCAACATGCCCACAAACGACACCACCAGCCAGGCCAGTTTGTGCAGGGTTATTCTTTCACCCAGGAACAACGCTGCCAGACCGAGCAGGATAAATGGCTGAACGTTGTAGACCGCCGTACCAATGGCGATTGAGGCCCTGGAGTAGGACGCGAACAACAACACCCAGTTGGCAACGATGGCCACGCCGCTCAAAACAACCAGCGCAAAGGTAGTGCGGTTCAGCAGACCGCGGCGTAAAAAACCCATCCGCGCACAGATCAGCAGCAACGTCACCGCGCCAAACACACAGCGCCAGAACACCACATCCAGCACTGCTTGCCCGCTTAGCAGGACAAGCCAGCCAATGGTGCCGGAGATAAGCATGGCTGCGACCATTTCCAGCGAACCGCGTTGCGTGGTTTTGTCCATATTTGCCTCCCTCAAAGTAGGAAACAGTATGGCAATCGCGATTCATGCAGCGCCATAATCCAGAAAAGGCAATTCGTCATTTTTGCCTTTAGTGTTAAGGCATTCTGCCAATTTGGCCTAAGGAGCAAAGATGAGCGACGAGATAGATCAGCTGTTGATCAGCGCACTGATGCAAGACTCACGCAGCTCCCTGAAAACACTGGCCAGCCTCAGCGGCCTGTCGTCACCCAGCGTCGCCGAGCGCATTCGCAAGCTCGAAGAGCGCGAAGTGATCAAGGGTTATACCGTGGAAGTCGATCCCAAAGCCTTTGGCTATCAACTCCAGGCCATCATCCGCATTCGACCGCTACCGGGGCAGTTGCAGGAAGTGGAGCGTCAGATCCAGAACATCCCCCAGTTCACCGAGTGCGACAAGGTGACGGGCGATGACTGTTTTATTGCCCGTCTGCATGTGCGTTCAATCGAGCAATTGGACAGCCTGCTTGATGGCCTCAATGCCTACGCCGAAACCAATACGTCGATCATCAAAAAAAGCCCGGTCAAACGCCGGTTGCCGCCCATGGCCTGAGTACGGCCACCCCTAGGCATGGGCCTGAACCACCCACTTCACTTTCGCCAGGCCCTCACGCAGGGCCGTCATGCCCACCGAGCCCAGCGCCAGCCTTATCGCATGGGGCACATGGGCCGAAGTTGCAAAGGGCTGCGCGGTCGACACCGAGACCTGCTCACGCGCCAACGCCGCAACAACCTGGTCCGCCCGGGCGTCCTCTGACAGAGGCAACCAGACAAAGTAGGACGAAGGATGGCGGATCCTGTGCAACCCCGCCAACTGCTCATCAGCAATGAGCTGCCTTGCCTGTGCGTCTTTGCGCTTTTGCGACTCCAGCCGGGTCACGGTGCCATCGTCGAGCCAGGCACTGGTGATAGCGGTCATCACACCGGGAGCATTCCAGGCAGTCACTCGGATTATCCGCTCAAGGACACTGACCTTTTCTGCGGGCGCGACGATAAAGCCCACGCGTAAACCCGCTGCGACACTTTTGGAAAACCCAGACACGTAAACGGTTCTTTCCGGCGCCAAGTCAGCCAAAGACGTCGGCGGGTTATCGACCAGAAAAGCGTAGGCCGCATCTTCGATGATATGCAGATCATGTGCCCGGGCGATCGCGACCAAGTGTTGGCGCTGCTCCAGGCTCATCACCCACCCCAACGGATTGTGCAACGTCGGCATGCTGTAGACAGCACGCACAGAGCGACGGCGACACAGCCTGGCGAGGGCATCCAGATCCGGCCCGCTTTCCGTGCTCGGGATGGGCAGCAATTCAAGGTGCAGGGCCAGCGCCAGTGCCTTGAAACCCGGGTAGGTCAAGGCGTCCACCGCGATCACGTCACCAGGCTGGAGCAGTGCCATCAGCACCACGCTCAACCCGTGTTGTGCGCCGTTGACGATCAACACCTGTTCGGCGGGCACATTCAACCCGCTCCTGGCCAGGTGCCTCGCGACCGAGGCGCGCTCATGCAGGCGCCCGCCATGGGGCTGGTAGCGCAACAACGATTCCAGATCGCCAGACAACGCCAACTGCCGCAGCGCAGTACGCAACAGTTCGGCCTGGCCCGGCAAGGAGGGATAGTTGTAATTGAGATCCAGCATCCCCGCGATCACGTCGGGCTGGTCTATACCGTGGCCTGGTGGTAGCGAGGTTTCCCGGACAAAAGTGCCACGCCCGGTTTCGCCACTGACCAGCCCCATGGCCTCTAGCTCGGCATACACGCGACTGGCCGTGACCAGCGCCAGCCCTTCGCTGGCTGCGAGCTGGCGATGGGTAGGCAAACGCGTGCCCGGCGGCAAACGGCCTGAGCGGATATCGTCGGCAAACGCGTCTACCAGCAGCTTGTAGCGGGAACGGGACATCGGGCTTTGTATCCATGACAATTTTTTGATTGTCATTAATCATCAGCCATAGGATGGACTGTATGCAATCCCGCGATTGGCCTTGAGCGTGAGACTCGATGGAACGTACTTCCAACTTGCAAATCCCCACCACTGAAAAAAACCTGAGCGGCTGGATAAACGGGTTTATCGGCGTGGTCATTTTCAGCGCTTCATTGCCTGCGACCAAGGTGGCCGTGCTGGAACTTGACCCGGTTTTTCTGACCCTGGCCCGTGCCACCATCGCCGGTGTGCTTGCCCTGGCCATGCTCGGGCTACTCAAGGCACGACGGCCGCAGTTCAGCCAACTGGTGCCCCTGCTGCTGGTGGCAACCGGGGTGGTGGTGGGGTTTCCGCTGCTGACCGCGCTGGCTTTGCAGCATGTGACTTCGGCCCATACCATTGTCTTTCTGGGCCTGCTGCCGCTGTCTACCGCAGCCTTCGCCGTGGTGCGCGGGGGTGAAAGGCCACGGCCAGCGTTCTGGCTGTTCTCGATCCTGGGCAGCGCGTGCGTCGTGGCCTATGCCCTGGCGCAGGGCCTGAGCGCAGCGCCCGAGGGTGACATCCTGATGCTTCTGGCTGTATTGATCTGCGGTCTTGGCTATGCCGAAGGGGCCAGGTTGTCGCGTACGCTGGGCGGCTGGCAGGTCATTTCATGGGCACTGGTGCTGTCACTGCCATTGATGGCTCCGCTGGCATGGTTGTGGGCCCCCGCTTCGTTCAAAGGCATTAGCGTACCTGCCTGGCTCGGCCTGGCTTACATCTCGATCTTCAGCATGCTGATAGGCTTTGTATTCTGGTACCGGGGGCTGGCCCAGGGCGGGATTGCCGCCGTTGGGCAGTTGCAGCTGCTGCAACCATTTTTTGGCCTGGCACTGGCTGCCACCTTGCTGCACGAGACTGTCAGCATGGGCATGTTTGGTGTTACAGCGGCGGTGATCCTGTGCGTTGCCGGGGCCAAAAAGTTCGCCCGGTAGCCTGTAGCCCCCGTGCTTGACCTCTGAGAAGTCGGTACTGACTATGCCGATGACACTTTTGGAGCGAATCGTTTCAGCCGCTGCCTCGATAATCACTCCTTACTGAGGACAGGTCGAGGTGCAGCATGACAAGCGTATCCATAGAGCAGGTCAGCCCTGAAACGCTGAGAAAAGTGATTGTCGCCGCCGCCATCGGTAATTTCGTCGAATGGTTCGACTTCGCCGTCTACGGCTTTCTGGCCACCACCATCGCTCAGCAGTTTTTCCCCAGTGGCGATGCCAGTGCCGCATTGCTCAAGACCTTTGCTGTGTTTGCGGTGGCCTTTGCCTTTCGCCCCCTTGGCGGGATTTTTTTCGGCATGCTGGGGGACAGGATAGGCCGCAAGCGTACCCTTGCCATGACCATTTTGCTGATGGCCGGGGCCACTACCTTGATCGGTATATTGCCCACTTATGCTGCAATCGGGGTTATGGCGCCGATCCTGCTCACCCTGATTCGTTGCGCCCAGGGCTTTTCTGCAGGCGGTGAATACGCCGGGGCCTGTGCCTATTTGATGGAGCACGCCCCCAGCGATAAAAGAGCCTGGTACGGCAGCTTTGTGCCGGTTTCGACATTTTCCGCTTTTGCCGCTGCGGCCGTAGTGGCCTACGCCCTTGAGGCTTCGTTATCCGCTGAAAGCATGGGCAGTTGGGGCTGGCGCCTGCCGTTCCTGATTGCTGCGCCACTGGGCCTGGTAGGGCTTTATTTGCGCTGGAAGCTGGATGAAACCCCGGCCTTCCAGGCCGTGAAGGAGGAGCATGCGGTCGCCCACTCCCCACTCAAGGACACCTTGCGCAACCATGGCGCAGCGATCTGCTGCCTGGGCGCCTTTGTGTCGCTGACGGCACTGTCCTTCTACATGTTCACCACTTACTTCGCGACCTACTTGCAGGTCGCGGGCGGCTTGAGCCGGGCAACCGCTTTGCTGGTGTCGCTGATCGCCCTGCTCTTCGCCGCCGCCATCTGCCCTCTGGCCGGGCTGTATTCGGACCGGGTCGGGCGGCGGGCGACCGTGGTGACCGCGTGCGTTCTACTGATGGTCGCGGTGTATCCGTCGTTCCTGATGGCCAGCTCGGGCGGGTTCGCAGCGTCCATCGTCGGTGTCATGCTGCTGGCAATTGGCGCGGTGTTGTGTGGCGTGGTGACCGCAGCTTTGCTCTCGGAGACGTTTCCGACCCGCACTCGCTATACCGCTTCGGCCATCACCTACAACATGGCTTACACCCTTTTTGGCGGCACCGCACCGCTGGTGGCGACATGGCTGATCAGCACCACCGGCAGCAATATGTCGCCCGCGTTTTATCTGATTGCAGTTGCACTGCTCGCCCTGGCTGGCGGCCTGGCATTGCCTGAGACCTCACGGATTTCCTTGCATGATGTGGCGACACCCGAAAATGCGGCGCAAGCCGTCGCTGCGGTCTGAGGGGCCAAGAGGCTGAGAGTGCCGGGGTGCCCGGCACTCTCTGCAGAAGATCATTCACCCTGCCCCCTTGAGCACCGGCAACACAACCCTCACCGCCAACCCGCCACCCGTGCGGTTGCTCAGGGTTAGCGAGCCGCCGTGTTCCAGCACAATCGCTCTGGCTGCCGACAGTCCGAGCCCCACTCCGCCGGTGCTTTTGTTGCGCGATTCTTCAAGCCGATAAAAAGGCACAAACACCTGCTCATGACTTTGGACAGGAATGCCCGGCCCCCGGTCAAGAACGAAAACAGTGACCTGCTCATCGTCCCGACTCAGCTCGATGGCCGGCTCGCCTGCGTACTTGATAGCGTTATCCAGCAGGTTGGTCATCACCCGTTTCAGGCCAAGCGGCCGGCCCAAATACACCAGGTGCTCAGGACCGTTGAAGGCAATGTCAATGGACTGGTCGCGGTAGTCATCAATCAGGGTTTGCAACAACCCTGCCAGGTCAAATTGCGTGGCCTGCTCGAGCCGGGCATCGTCGCGAAAGAACTCCAGGCTGGAGTTGATCATGGCCTGCATCTCGTCTACATCGCGAAACAGACGCTGTTGTTGGTCCGGGTCGTCAATAAACTCACCGCGCAGTCGCATGCGTGTCAGCGGGGTGCGCAAGTCATGGGAAATGGCCGCGAGCATCTGGGTACGGTCTTTTATGAAGTGTTGCAACTGCGCCTGCATGGCGTTGAACGCAAGAATGGCCTGTCGGATCTCCCGAGGGCCAACCGGCTCAATGGGCGGCGCACGAAAATCGACACCAAAACGCCGGGCGCCCTCGGCGAACTGCTGCAAAGGCCTGGCCAGATGGCGAGTGGCGATCAGCGCCACAAGCACCGTGGACAACAACACCAGCAGGATCAAAATCAGATTGCGCTGCCATTGGCCCAGGCCCCAGCTGCGCGATGCGATGCTGAACATAAGCCATGAGCCATCCTCCAGTTGCACCAGCAGGGCGTAATGCCCGTTGTGCTGTGGCCAGTCGTCGGGCTGATAGGCTTCGAGGCGTCGCTCAGGGCTATTGAACAGCCGCTGCGCCAGCGGCGTGGCAGTGCGACTGGCCGCTTCGGCCACCTGCGGCAAATCCAGGCCGGCACGGCTGGCATGCCAACTGATGCTCAGGGCGCTGTCAGTGGCTGCCGCAGCCAGACGTTGGCGCTGTGGCGCCGGCGAAGCTTCGATCAGCTTGGTCGTCAGGGAAATCTTTTCCAGCAGCCCGATTTCACTCAGCGGCGGGTAAGCCCAAACACCCGCCAACTGAGTAAACAGCGCATTGAATGCCAGCGCCGTAAGCATCGCGACAATGGTGGTCAAGGCAATCCAGCGTGCGATGGTGTTGCGTGAGCGCAGGCGCCAGCCTGAAATCCAGCCCGTCACTGACAGGTCACCCCGGGCGTGAACAGGTAACCGACATTGCGCACGGTGCGAATCATCTCGACCCCTTTGCTGTCGAACTCCAGCTTGCGCCGCAAACGGCTGACCTGTACGTCGATGCTGCGATCGAACGCGTCATGGCCAGCGCCACGAGCCAGATCCAGCAACAGTTCGCGAGTCAGAATGCGCTGGGGATGCTCAACAAACACCAGCAACAAATCGAACTCTCCAGCAGACAAGGGGATCATCACCTGATCCGGTGAGCGCAGTTCGCGACGGGTAAGGTCCAGTTGCCAGCCCGCAAACTTCATCAGTGGCCGCGGCACCTGCCCGACCGAGGGCTGGCCCTGCCCTGCCCGGCGCAACACGGCACGCACCCTGGCCAACAGTTCCCGGGCATCAAACGGTTTGCTCAGATAATCATCGGCACCCATTTCAAGACCGACGACCCGATCACTCAGCTCGCCCATGGCCGTCAGCATGATGACCGGCGTGGGGTATTGCTGACGCAAACGCTGACACAGCATCAGGCCGTTTTCGCCAGGCAGCATCAAGTCGAGAATGATCAGGTCCGGTGGTTGCAGCGCCATCGCCGCCCACAGTGACGTGCCATCGGTGGCCACCTCCACCGAATATCCGTGTTGTACAAAAAACTTCTTCAGAAGCGCGAGGACCTCCAGGTCATCGTCTACGATCAAAAGGCTGCTCACCGGCGCATTCCACTTAAGGTATGTAAAGGCTTCCATCTAAAACTATTCGTCCCGCTGCGTCATATATTTCAACTTGGTAACAAAGTTGCGGCCAGGCAAAAAAGCAGACATATCCAGGCAAACCGCGAATGCGAGGATCAGACCTCTTTCCTGCCAAGAACGCGTGTACCCATGCCTTGCGAAAACCCGGCCATGATCCTGGAACAGCGACTGGTAAAGCGTGCCAACGCCGCCCTGCACTGTCGCGAAACAAGCCTGCGCCTGTCGAGCGATCGCGACACGCTGGTACTCAGCCGCTATATCGAGCATTACAGCCATGAAGGTGTTCAGTGGGTCGAGAGCACCCATACAGTGCCGGTGAGGGCTTTGCTGAAATGGATGATCAGCCACGGCGAACCGCAAACCCTGAGCCAGGATAAAGACCTGTAGCCATCTGGTGACCCCGGCGCAATAGACTTAGCATGGTGCTCCCTATCCCCAGCCAGAGGAACGGCCATGCCCCTGATCAAATCCGATGCGGCACTGATCATCATCGATATGCAAAAAGGGATAAGCCTTCCCGGGCTTGGTCGCAGAAACAACCCGCACACCGAGCTCAACGTACAGCGCCTGCTGGAAACCTGGCGGCATGTACAGCGTCCGGTAGTCCATGTCCGGCATATATCCCGATCGCCTGCCTCGGTATTCTGGCCCGGCCAGCCTGGCTGCGAGTTTCAGGAGGGGCTGGCCCCGCTCGATAGTGAGCACGTGGTTGAAAAGAACGTACCCGATGCATTTACCAACACAGGCCTGGAACGCTGGTTGCGCACGCGCGGGATTGAGCAGTTGGTCATCGTCGGCGTGATCACCAATAATTCCGTAGAGAGCACGGTTCGCTCAGCAGGTTGCCTGGGGTTCAATGTGATTGTGGGATCGGATGCCTGCTATACATTCGATCAGATAGACCTGAATGGACGCCTGTGGCCTGCCGAGGATGTACATGCACTGTCGCTTGCCAGCATGGCAATGGATTACGCCAGGGTCCGGGACGTCAACCAGATACTTGAACAGCAGGGTTAGGAAGGAAGCCGCCGAACTTGCGTTCGGCGGCAGCCGGGGTCAGGAGACCGCGTCCAGCGCGGTTTTTTCCGCCTTGGCCAGCGAGCGACTGCGCAGCCAGCTGAAGCAAATGGCGAGGATCAGCGCAAAGCCTACGTAGCCCAGCAGCGGATACACGGTGCCCACCAACTTGCTGAAACCACCCAGGCTCAAAGCCAGACCGACACAAACGGTCACTGCACTAAACAACTTGAAACGGCCCGATTCCGGCTTGGCAAAGCGTGCACTGAAGGCAAAGAACATCCCAACCGCAGTGCTGTAGACCATGCACACCAGTGCGATGGACATCACCACCGAGAGCAGTGGCGAGATGCGCCCGGCCAGTGCCAGGGACGGCATTTCAATACCCTGCAGCTGGTTGATGTTGGCAAACAGGCCGATGTTCAACAACAGGATCAGGGCGCCCAAACCAAGCCCGCCGAGCACACCGCCGAGAGCGGCCGCCTTGGGTTGTTTGGTCATGCCACCGATCACTGCCAGCATCGGGAAACCTACCGCGATATTGAACGAAGCGTAGAGCAAGGCGCCGACAAACCAGTTGCCAGTGACCGTCTCGTTGTTTTCACGCGCCACAGCATCCAGGGTCTCGATTGGAGCGTTGTAGCTGAAAATCGAGTAGGTCGTGATGATTAGCACCATCGCCAGCAGAAAAGGCATGACCGCGCTGATCAGATCAATGATGCGCTTGACGTTCATGCACAGCGTGGCGATCACCAGCACGGTCATCAATACACCGCCAAACAATGGGGGCAGATCGTACTGCTGGGCAAAAATCGAACCGCTACCGGCCAGCATCACCACACCAACCCCATAGAGGAAGAATGACAGCACCACATCGACGACCCAGCCCAGACGTGCGCCGAACAGGGCGTAGAGTACTTCCTTGTGCGAGTTGGCCTGCATCTTCGAACTCATGCGGGCGATCTGCATACCGAGGAAGGCAAACATCAAACCGCTTACCAGGGTGCCCAGGATACCGATAAGCCCATAGCCGGTGAAAAACTGCAGCACCTCCTGCCCGGAGGCAAAGCCACCACCGATAACTACGGACATGTACGCAAGCGCAATCTGGATCGACTGTTTATTCATTACACTTTTTCTCATTCTTAGACTTATTAGCTGCAGGAAACAAGACGACGCGGACACCACCTCATTTACGCAGGGTGGCTATCGCCATAGCAGTTCGATCACTCATCGTGATTGGCTGAACTGTACAGGTACGTAGACACCGCGGGCAGTATAGGAAGTGTTGCGCAGGTAATTTCACCATATACACAACAAAATTCAGCTAAAACGTCATGCTGGAGAGGTTTTGCCCTATCAATTATCTCGCAAGCGGCATTATTGACCGCAAAACCATCAGAAACATTTAGATACATGCTTGTTTTTATAAATCAGTCACTTAGCTTATTTCTGTGCTGGCCTCTGCGCATTTTTGCACGCCCCCGGGAACAGCCAATGACCACAAGAAAATGATGGAATGAACGAACAACATAATAACGACACACTAAAAAAACATGACACACATTAAATTTCGCACAAATATGAAAAGAAATGAACCACACAAGTAACAGAAAAAAACTACATACCTTAGCGAGCCCAAAAATCTATTGTTTTTACGCGATAAACTTAAAACATGAACACCTACAAACGTCTGACTCGCACAGCCAATCAAGCGTCATAAACCGGAAATCAAATAATGAAAGGCACGCCCCCAGCCATATTTATGTTGAGTGCCGTCCTCTGGGCGGGAGCTGCCATCGCAGACATGCCAACACCCGCAAAGTCTGACGTGTTGCAACGAATCGACATGCCTGATACCCACTATCAAATGGGCTTGCAAAAAGCAGTACTCGCCCCGAACGAAGTCAAGGCTCGCCACATACATACAGGACCAGAAGTCGCCTATGTGCTTGAAGGCGAGGTCATCATTACAATGGATGGGCAGCCTGAAAAGCGAATAAAGGCCGGTGACAGTTTTCAACACCTGGCGCACGAACCCCACATCAGCAAAGCGGGCCCACAGGGCGCTACCGTTCTTGCCACCTGGGTAGTGGAGAAAGGCAAGAGCTTTTCTGTCCCTGCACCCTGATCCAGCGACTGCGCATCACACCGGGCAGCATCTTGCATTGCTAACATGAGGTAAATCATGGGGGAGGATATACTGCTTCTTTTGGCATGGTCACTGAAGACATTACAATGGATCCGTACTCTCATTGATGACCCCCCTGATGTTTAATCCGTTTCAATCAGCAGGCACAAAGTCCGCGACCTTTAACTTGGAACGCACATCCAAAAACCAACGACTCAGTTGCGAATCGAAACCCTGAGCAATCCGGTCTGCAGCATGGAGTGCCTCATCAGCGCTTCCCCTATTGCCCAGCCCTTGGCAAGCTTTAGACACTTGAAGCAGCAAGAATGCCCTGTCCACCTCCTCCACCCCGTTCGATTCGATAATGACCAGTGCCTTGCCAGCACTATCCAGAGCACTCTGCCACTGCCCGAACCGGTTAAAAGTCAACGCACATAAATAAAGGCTTCGCTCATGGTTCAACCAGGTTCCAAACTGCATCCAGAGCCGCTCACACACAACAGCCGCATCCATGATGACGTTTCGATGGGACAGCTCGTCACCCTGAAGGCGGGGGTTATCCACAGAACCTTGCAAACTTTGTACGCATAGCAAACCAACATGCGCCTTGGCCTCTATTAAAGAAGCGCCTGTAAGTTCGGCATATTCAAATTCGGCAGCAAACGCATTATTTCAGTGCATACCTTGCATAAGACTTTGGCCTATTCACGTCTATAGCGAGGTTATTTCGGTGCCGCGAGCGCACCAAAAACCATCCCGGGCTTCTGGTGCACTCAGTTGGGGCTTGCTGTTACTTATCCAGGCTCACCCCGTAGAACGGTGTCAGCCCAAAGGGGCTGATTTTGAAATCAGTCACTTCCTTGCGCAGGGGCTGGAAAACCGTCGAGTTCGCAATGGGTGTAATCGGAACTTGCTCCTTGAGGATCTTCTGCGCCTCTTGATACAACTTGATGCGTTGTTCGCGGTCGCTGCTGAGCTTGGCTTGCTGCACCAGCTTGTCATAGTCTGGGTTGCACCATTTGGCGTAGTTGCTGCCCTTGACCGCCGCGCAGCTGTAGAGCACGCCGAGCCAGTTATCCGGGTCGCCGTTGTCGCCCGTCCAGCCGTAAATCATCACGTCGTGCTCGCCGTTCTTGGCGCGCTTGATGTACTCGCCCCACTCGTAGCTAACGATATTGGCCTTGATGCCGACCTTGGCCCAATCCTGCTGGATGATTTGTGCCGACATACGCGCGTTCGGGTTGGAGGCACGTTGAACGGTCATCGCCCACAGGTTGATAGTGGTCCCTGGTGCAACCCCTGCTTCTTTTAAAAGCTGCCGGGCCTTGACCGGGTCGTAGGGGGCATCCTTGATTGTCGGGTCATAAGACCACTGCGCAGGTGGCAAGGCGTTCTGCGCCAATTGCCCTGCGCTCTGGTACACGGCCTTGATGATTGCCGGCTTGTCGATGGCCATGTCCAGGGCCTGACGCACCTTGAGTTGGTCCAGCGGCGGATGTGTCACGTTGTAAGCCAGAAATCCCAGGTTGAACCCGGCTTGCTGCAGCACTCGCAAGTTGGGATCCTGCTTCATCACTTCGATATCCGCCGGTCGCGGGTAACCGCTGACCTGGCACTCCCCGGCTTTGAGTTTCTGCAGGCGCGACGCCGCGTCAGGGGTGATGGCAAAAACCAGATTGTCGAGTTTCACATCCTCGGGCTTCCAGTACTGTTTGTTGCCGACGTAACGAATCTGCGAGTCCTTCTGGTAACGCTTGAACACAAACGGCCCGGTGCCCACCGGTTTCTGATTGATCTCTTCAGCCTTGCCCTGCTTGAGCAGTTGGGCTCCGTATTCGGCGGACTGCACCGAGGCGAAGCTCATGGCCAGGTTTTGCACAAAGGCGGCATCAACGTTATTGAGGTTGAAACGCACGGTGCGGTCGTCGAGCTTGTCGACGCTCTTGATCGTGGTGTTCAAGCCCATATCGGTGAAATAGGGCGATTCGGACGGGTAAGCCTTGCGGAACGGACTCTGGGCATCCAGCAGGCGATCGAAAGTAAACAACACGTCATCCGCGTTGAAATTCCGGGTCGGGGTGAAGAAATCGGTGGTATGGAACTTGACGCCATCGCGCAGGTGGAAGGTGTAGGTCAGGCCGTCATTGGAGACATCCCAGCGGGTGGCCAGGCCAGGTTCGACTTCAGTACTACCCCGTTTGAACTGGATCAGGCGGTTGAATACGGTTTCGGCGGAGGCATCAAAATCGGTACCGCTGGTGTACTGGCTGGGGTCAAAGCCGGCGGGGCTGGCTTCGGAGCAGTAAACCAGCGTGCTGGCGGCGTGGGCCATTGGCATGAACGCCAGGAGGCCGGCGACGAGAAGGAGCGGTTTGAAGGCGATTCTATCCATGGAGACCCTTGAAGTTGCAGACATAAATAAGCGCCTAAACGAAACCGGCACCCACCGAGATTAACGTCGTTGCCGAACATCAGATAGCGGAAACCTGAATTATTGGAAAACGGACGGCATACACGCCTGCAGAACTTCGAAATCAAGGGCGATAGAGTCGCCTCAGCGCCCTGGACACCTACAGCCCCGAAAAGACAGCGGCCAGGCTCATTTCGCTGTATGTACAGCGCAGGAGCCTTGAGTGGGCGGGAAGTTGGCGCACCCGGCTTTCGGCCCCTTATTTTATTTCGTACCTGATGCTTCCTTGCCACAGGCTTTCAGCGCGATCAGGCTGATCATTGGTTGAGCATGCGCTCGGTCAAGTCGGGCTCTATGGACACCCTAAATCACACCGCCGGCGAGGCGGGTGACTTGTAATAAATAAACCCCTCGAACTGTTTCATTCGTGCACTTTCAAGCGTAGGAATTCCTCTGAATAATCCACCATCGGACTGCGCACCCTCATGACCGCTTAGACCTGAACATGCCGATACCAGCGCTTGTATCCCCCTGCATACTTTAGACAGACGCCGCACAGGCCACTGCTTAGCGATGGCGCTGAGTGTTCTGTATCGCAAATCGTACAGGACACAATTAACAGCGGGCGCGGCAAAGTGCAGACAATCAACACCTTTATTCTGCAAGTGTGCCGCCTCCACTTGAATAGTGACCCCTCGAAACTTAATACATATTTGTCAAGACCACACCCGTAAAGTAATTACATCCGCCGCCGGACTCATCAAGAAGAGACACTTGCTGGCCTGTCAGCTTCGACAGGGACAGCATATTAAGCAGTGCATAACCTGTGGGATCATTCAGATTGCGCTCCCCATGAACTGCCCACCAGCGCGTTCCGGTCGAAGTTAACATTACGCTGATCCCATTGCCGCTGTCGTAGTTACCTGCCCCTATATGTATTTGCTTCACCGTGCCCTGCGCGCACTTTATATCCCGACTCACACCCATCAAGCCAGGCTCTTCGGCAAAAGCATTGACACTCAACACCAACAACAAGGCTGCAAGACGCATGCTCATACTCCTCAACGTTTATAGCTCATCATGGTTAATAATGGAGGTACTGCTGTTATAAACAGACTCCAGGGTAAACATTATTGCTGGAATATCTTGCTTCAGATCCGAACGCGACGCAGCCAGGCACGCCCCGACCATCGGGATCATGCCCAACCAGGTAGGCCTTCTTTCTCGTGGGGCTTCACCGTTGAAATAGGGCCTGTTCGTGGCTCGGGTATTATCGGCCACATAACGGGGGTTAACCTGAGCAGTTGAAACTTGCAACTCACCGTCGACAACAATATAGGACTCCACATCCCTGATATTTTGAGTAGGAATGAGGGTCGGCGTTATATATTCATTGGCTGCCCGTGAGGGATGGTAGTTCAAGGGGGTGATCGGGACTTGCGGGTTGTTGTCATGCAATGTCCGCAATGAGGCCTCGGCATTGAAGAAGTTGCTGTCCGGCCTGACGCGATAAAGATAAATACGCTGACCGGGTTGGGCAAAAGCCCTGGCAGCTGCGGCAGTGCGAATGAACTGAAAGTTTGCCGCGGTTGAGACAAAGCCTGAATCTCGCTGCCCCTGTTGCCTGTTGACGCATGACTCGCCGGTCACATGGTCATGAACATTAAAGTTACTACCCCAGGCCTGGAAACCAGCGTGAAATATCAGCTGTTCCGGCCGGGTATCCATTCGCCATACCGTACCTGGTGGCTCGGCCCATGAATAAGGAGCCTTTAATATAACTGTCACAAAAACCCATAGCAAAACCCCCAGCGTCTTCATGATCCCGCCCCCCGATAATTAAAGAAATGCCTGCAAAGCACACGCACTTAATTAATTTTACCGAAAAACAAATTACCCGCTATTCATTATGAGCCCCCACAGAACCATAATAAACTCAAAATATTGCATGACTGACCCCATACTTTTAATTACCCCCCACGCAGCACCTCGGCGTACAGAATCTCTATGACTGTTTCGTTAAAGTAGCAGGGCTACGTTCAATATTTAATTTAAAGCACAGACTGTGCGTGCTGGAACTCAAGCTCAAGACACCGCAGTACGTCGATGACCGCTGCAAACTACCCTTTTGCCTTGTGCTCATGCCCAAGAAGACGAGGCTCCCACCAACAACATCTCGTATCACCACAGCGCGTGTAGGTTGCGCTGGACGACCTTTAGTCTGAGTTTGATTGGCCGCGGCTTCCAAGAAGCATATGGGTATATGGCTGGCCAGCTCGAAGTCATGACGCTTCCTGCTCCTGCTTGCCAACCCGCTGATACGCAGCTACTGTCAGCTCCATGAATCAATTACGAGTTGCCTTGACCACGACTACCACGACCGCCGAAGGCGGGTCGTGAGAGGTATCGTGAGTCCATAACGCACGAACTTCAAAGGCCCGCCAGTGATGGTAAGGGCCTTTTCTTTTGCCCTTGTGTCACTGGCCAAAACGCAAGGAAAAGCCCCATGTATGCACTGTTGATTCTTGATATGCAGGTAGGATTGGTGCATGGCCCGGACAAGCCATGGGCTGGCGAGGCCCTGTTGGACACATTGATCACGTTGCTGGATAAAGCCCGGAGCGCAGGTGCCCCGGTCTTTCTCGCCCGTCATGTCGGCCCTACCGGTTCACCGATTGAACCGGGAAGCCCGTTGACCCAACTGATACCGGAACTGGTGCTACAGGGCAGCGAAGTGATTTTCGAGAAAAACCGCCCCAACGCCTTTGCCAGGACAAACCTGGCCGACCAGCTACAGGCTCTTGGTGTTGAGGGTGTGGTCATCACGGGCATGAAAACCCAATATTGTGTCGACAGCACCTGCCGCGCGGCACGAGACCTTGGGTTCGACGCAGTACTGATTGCCGATGGCCATACCTGCAGTGACACCCCTGCGTTGAAGGCACAGCAGATTATCGCTCATCACAATGCAACCCTGGCGGGGCCATTCTGTCGTGTCATCAACGCTGAGGACTGGGGGTTTTAGTCTCGGTCGACAGATCAGGCTGATCCAGGCTGATCTGTTGCTAAAACAATGAGGCACAGAGGTAAAAATCGAGCGCTAATACCTGTCGAGGCCGGCTGCTTTCAAGACTTCTATGGAGAAATACAGCACGTGGCCTGTAGGCCACATGCTATGCGGGAGTATTTTTCTTCTAGGCTGGTGTTTTTTTCAACTAAAAATCTATGGGGCAGTTGAATCAAGATCGAATTATAGACTCTCTCGATGTGCCAGGAATGGAGAAGTCTATTATTCTCCCCACAACAGATATCGGCCAAGCTCTAATGGCATATTCATGCTCCTTATGAATCAATCCAGACTTTATATTATTCATCGAACTCCCTACTCATACAAATTTATAAAGTCACAACATATGTTCAGACCGAAATTTTAGTGACGAGGTTTTTGGTACGCATAATACTAAATGGCGCCTTCATGAGTTCATGACAATAACGGCTCTCAAGTATATTGAATACTTTGCTTTCGTAGGCAAAACGAAAGCAGGTGAGGTACACGGGTATGCAGGTAGCGGCGACTGTTTACATACGGGTTGTGAAAATTGTGAAAGCTACCTGTTAAATCGGCGAAAAGTGCACAGCTAAAAAGCACTTTCCCTCCGACTCAAACACAGGCGTTAAAAACGCTGGATCGGGCTCTAAAATTGCCCCAGATGCGGACACGGTCTGAGGCTATGCGAAAACGACGAGCTCGGTGCAGCGCCCTTCCCCACCCCCCAGAAACGACAAAGCCCGCCAAAAGGCGGGCTCTGCGGTGTAGCAATATGGCGGAGGCGATGGGATTCGAACTCATGGACCTGTTACAGTCGACGGTTTTCAAGACCGTTGCCTTAAACCACTCGGCCACACCTCCTATACGTTGTTTCGGGCGCCATAATACCTGAATGAAACACGTTGTCAAACTCTCTTGATCGCTTGTTTCAGAGCCTCTGCTATGATCTTTGCTACTTAACATTTCTAAACACAGGAGTATCGCCATGCGCGAACAGGATTACGCAGTTAATAGCAGCGTGCAGGCCGAGCAGCTAGAGGTTAGCCGCGTCCTGCGCAATACGTACGGTTTGCTGGCCCTCACCCTGGCTTTCAGCGGTGTGATGGCTTATGTCTCGCAGCAGCTGCGGGTCGGCTATCCCAATATTTTCGTTGTGCTGATCGGGTTCTACGGCCTGTTTTTCCTGACCAACAAGTTGCGTGACTCCGCGTGGGGCCTGGTTTCTGCCTTTGCCCTTACCGGTTTCATGGGCTTCTTGCTGGGCCCTATTCTCAACCGTTACCTGGGCATGCAGGGCGGCGCCGAGGTGGTCAGTTCTGCCTTTGCCATGACGGCTCTGGTATTTGGCGGCCTGTCTGCCTATGTATTGATCACTCGCAAGGACATGAGCTTCCTCGGCGGTTTCATCACTGCCGGTTTCTTTGTTCTGCTGGGCGCTACGCTGGCGAGCTTCTTCTTCCAGATCAGCGGCCTGCAGTTGGCTATCAGCGCCGGTTTTGTACTGTTCTCGTCGGTCTGCATTCTGTTCCAGACCAGCGCCATCATTCATGGCGGCGAGCGCAACTACATCATGGCTACCATCAGCCTGTATGTATCGATCTACAACCTGTTTATCAGCCTGCTGCAAATTTTCGGCATCATGAGCCGCGACGACTGATCAACAACCGCTATACAAAAGCCCGCTTCGGCGGGCTTTTTGTTGTCTGCCACAAGCATCTTTGGGCATCTGGCTTTATCATTGCCCCAGATTTGCCGACAGAGCCCACCATGAAATTCGCCATTGCCCTTTATTCAGCGGCCCATGCCCCCTCCTCCCGTCGAGCCTTGCGCTTTGCCGAGGCAGCGCTGGCAGGCGGCCATGAAATTGTCCGTTTGTTCTTCTATCAGGACGGTGTTCATATTGCCTCGAGCAATATCGTCACGCCGCAAGACGAGCAGGACCTTGCGCAACAATGGGCAACTTTTGTCAGCCAGCACCAACTCGATGGTGTGGTCTGTATTGCCGCTGCCTTGCGCCGCGGTGTACTCAATGAAGACGAGTCCGCACGCTATCAGCGGCCCGGGGTCAATGTTCATGCACCCTGGGAGTTGTCCGGACTGGGCCAATTGCACGATGCCATTCAATCGGCCGATCGATTGATCTGTTTCGGGGGACCTTGAAATGCCCAAGTCACTATTGATTATCAGCCGTCAGGCACCGTGGTCGGGGCCCGGCGCCAAAGAAGCACTGGATATCGTGCTGGCAGGCGGTGCATTTGATTTGCCGATTGCCCTGCTGTTTATGGATGACGGTATTTTTCAGCTGCTGGCGACTCAAAATGCCGCAGCCATCCAGCAGAAGAATCTAACGGCCAATCTGCAGGCCCTGTCCATGTTCGGCGTTGACGATCTGTTTGCCTGCAACCACAGCCTTGACGAACGCGGCATCTCAACCGAGGGGCTTGCGGCAATTGATGTGCAGCCCTTGTCGACTGAAGCTGTCCGCGCTCTTATTGACCGTTATGACCAAGTGATCACCCTCTGATGTCGACTCTACATGTTGTGAGCCACTCACCATTTTCTGACATACGCCTGAGCAGCTGTCTTCGCGTGTTAGGCAGCGACGATGCCCTTTTGCTCTGTGGCGACGCGGTGTATGCCCTGCAGCTTCAAAGCACTGCTCTCACAGCCCTGACTGGAAAAACCGTATTTATCCTTGAAGAGGACTTGCAGGCACGCAACCTGGAATGTCCGCCATGGGCGGCCTGCGTTGATTACCCGGCTTTCGTCGAGCTGTCGATTCGTTACGACAAGGTCAACGGCTGGCTATGAATACGCTCACCCTCAACGGTAAAAATATCGAGCTGGACAAGGACGGTTATCTGCTCGATCTCAACGATTGGTCCGCTGATGTTGCTCAGGCACTGGCGGCGCAGGCAGGTATTGAGTTGAGCGCCGAACACTGGGAAATCCTCGAGTTGTTGCGCAGCTTTTATCAGGAGTTCGAGCTATCGCCTGCCACTCGCCCTCTGATCAAGTACACGGCACTCAAATTGGGTCCAGAAAAGGGCAATAGCCTGCATCTCAACCGACTGTTTAACGGCACCCCTGCCAAACTCGCCGCCAAGCTGGCGGGCCTGCCCAAACCGACCAATTGCCTATGAACACTCCCGCTGCGCTGACACTTGAAACTCCCGCCGAACACCCTTTTGCGCAATTTGTACGCATCCTGGGCAAAGGCAAACGGGGTGCCCGCAACCTGACTCGGGAAGAAGCCCGCGAAGCCATGGGCATGCTGCTTGACGACAAGGCAGAAGACACGCAACTGGGCGCCTTCCTCATGTTGCTGCGGCATAAAGAAGAAAGCGCAGAGGAAATGGCCGGTTTTACCGAAGCCGTCAGGGAGCGACTGACACCTCCCGCGATCAAGGTCGACATTGACTGGCCGACTTACGCCGGTAAAAAACGCCACCTGCCCTGGTACTTGCTGGCAGCCAAGTGCCTGGCACAGCACGGTGTACGCATTTTCATGCATGGCGGCGGCGCCCATACGGCGGGCCGAATGTACAGCGAGCAGCTTCTCGACGCGCTGGCCATTCCACTGTGTCGCAACTGGCAAAGTGTCAACGAGGCCCTGGATGCGGGGAATCCGGCCTTTATGCCGCTGCAGGACTGGGCGCCACAATTGCAACGCATGATCGATCTGCGCAACACCCTCGGGCTGCGCTCGCCGATTCATTCATTGGCTCGCATACTCAACCCGCTGGGTGCGCGCTGCGGCCTGCAAAGCATCTTCCATCCGGGCTATCAAAGCGTGCATCGCGAAGCCAGCGGCTTGCTGGGTGACACCAGTATTGTGGTCAAGGGTGATGGCGGCGAAGTCGAAATCAACCCCGATAGCGCAAGCCATCTTTACGGCACTACAGCTGGTGTTGACTGGGATGAAGAATGGCCAGCACTGTCTTCACAGCGCCATGTCAAACCAGCGTCACTAGACCCTGAACACCTCAAGGCATTGTGGCGTGGAGAAGTCCAGGACAGCTACCCGCAACTGGCCTTGCTGTCGACCATGGCCCTGGCATTGCGCGGTCTGGGCACACCCCGGGCGCAAGCTTTTGAACTGGCTCAGCATTACTGGGACAACCGCAACAAGGCGATTTAAGCCCAAGGCCAACCACCTCAACACGCTTGCTTACGAGAGCCCAAGATGCTTATCCCCTACGACCAGCTTGAACCTGACACCCTCACCCGCCTGATCGAGGACTTTGTGAGTCGCGACGGCACGGACAACGGCGATGACACTCCCCAGGAAACCCGTGTACTGCGGGTTCGACATGCATTGAGCAAAGGCCAGGCAGTAATTTTCTTCGATCTGGAAAGCCAGCAATGCCAACTGATGCCCAGGCACGCGGTACCGAAGGAATTTTTTGATTAAACCTTGGCCGAAGATCCGGTTGCCTGCTGCCCGACGGGCTGGTTTTTTATCCGCTCATAAATTTCCGAGCGATGCACGCTGATATGCCTGGGAGCTTCAATCCCCAGGCGCACGTTGTTGCCGTTAACGGCGATGACAAACAGCGTTATATCTTCCCCGATTGAAAAATGCTCTCCGACGGTTCGACTCAGTATCTGCATGGCTCTCATCCTCAAGGGTGGGGAGCCACAAAGACTGCACGGCATAAAAACCGGCTTCAATACTTACAAGTTAATTCAGTTACAACCTACTGCATACAAGGCTTATTCCTACGTACTCCCTACGGAATTTTCCCTTTACGAAGGGGTAAAACGCGGTCCCAGCAAGATGATGGTCGCGCCAATCACGCACAGTCCTACCCCGAGCCAATCTGAGCCCAGTGGCCGGATACGTTCCACCACTGCCAGCCAGGCAATGGATGTCACGATGTAAATCCCGCCATAGGCCGCATAGGCCCGCCCGGCATAGGCTGCCTCAACCTTGGTCAGCAGCAGGGCAAACAGCACCAGGCTCAGAATAGCGGGCAAAGCCCACCAGGCACTTTTGCCCTGACGAAGCCACATCCAGAACCCGTAGCAGCCTGCAATTTCAAACAGAGCAGCCAAAAAAAACCAAACGTAATTGAGCATGTGCAGTGTTTCCAGGTGGGCAGCGCGCCACCCTACCTGCGCACCTGCCACCGATCAAGGCAGAACTGTTTTTGAGTACGGCATGAAAAAAGTTGAATTATTCATCGAGCTGGAGAGTCGGATTTTATAAGCACTGCCCATCCTTGTTCCTGAAGCGGCGCCCCGTAAAACTGAACGTTGGCGGAACACCACAAAAAGGAAATGCTCATGACCACAATTCTTCTGATCGTCCTGATTCTGCTGTTAATCGGCGGATTACCTGTGTTTCCGCACTCCAAAAGCTGGGGCTATGGCCCCTCAGGGATTATCGGTACCGTACTGGTTGTACTGTTGATATTACTGTTGCTCGGCAAGATTTGACCCAATAAAAAAGAGGCCCTGAGGCCTCTTTTTTATTTAACTGGCTGATTATTTCGGATCAGCCACACCTGCGGTGTTGTCCAGCAGGCTCTTGGTCGCGGTCTGCAGGAAGGATTCGAGCTTTTTCTTCAGCTCGGTCGCTTCAGGCGAGTCAGTGACCACTGTCGCTTCAGGGTTGGCACCCAATTTGTACTGCCAAACCTTGGCCGGCATGTCTTTAGGCTGCACCAGCAAGTGGTCGTCACTGATGATCGCCACGGTCTGGTCACTGCCAGACGGCTTGATCACACCACTGCCTTTGTCACCCTCAGGCAGAGTCAGCAGGTCACGGCCCCAGCATTGCTGACGGAACTCACCACCCAGACGCCCCATGATGGTTGGCACGATGTCGACCTGAGTGCCCACGATATCAGTGCGTGTACCAAACTTCTCCTGGATACCAGGGCCGATCAGCAGCAACGGCACGTTGAAACGCCCCAGGTCCATCTCGGAAATCTGCTGCTCGTTACCGAAACCGTGGTCGCCCACGATCACAAACAGGGTTTCCTTGAAGTAGGGTTCTTTGCGCGCTTTTTCGAAGAACTGCCCCAGCGCCCAGTCGGAATAACGCATCGCCGTCAAATGCTCGTTGAGCGAACCGCGATCGGTTACCGGCTCGACCGGCAATGGCGTAGGCAAGGCATACGGCGTGTGGTTGGACAGGGTTTGCAGCAGCGCATAGAAAGGTTCTTTGCCTTCACGCTTTTTCAGCTCTTCCAGGCCGCGGTTGAACATGTCCTGGTCGGACACACCCCAGGTAGGATCAGAGAACACCGGGTCAACGAAATCGTTACGACCTACAAAAGTGGTCATGCCCTGGTTACTGAAGAAACCAGACTGGTTGTCCCAGGCAAAGTCGCCGTTGTAGACATACACGTCATCGAACTTGCGAGCGCTGAGCAGTTCCGGCAAGCCGGACAGCTTGTGGCTGCCTTCCGGGGTCTGCATCAGGTATTCAAAACCCGGCAGGTTCGGGAAGCACGCCATGGTGGCGAACATGCCCTGGTGGGTATGGGTGCCATTGGAGAAGAAGCGCTCGAACAGCAAGCCTTGCTTGGACAGCTCATCGAAGTACGGGGTGATATTGCCCGGACGACCCAGCGCACCCACCGAGTGACCGGCGAAGCTTTCCATCAGGATTACGACGACGTTCTTGATAGGCAGGGTTTTTTCCGCAGGCGGCGTGGTATCGCGACGCACAGGAGCGGTATCAGGATCAACCAGCTTGTCATTTTCAGTCAGCAGCATGTCGCGCACGGTCTGCGTCGCTACGGGCTGCTCAAGGGTAGCCTTCCAGATATTGGTGCGATCGTCACCGAAGCGGCTTTTCGCAGCGGCAATCAATGACAGAGAGCCGTTGAGCCCCAACTGATTGGCGAAGTTGGAGTCGGTTGTGTAGGCATCACCCCAACGCAGCGGAGGACCCTGACGCAATGTGCCACGGGCCAGGACCACACACACCAGCAGCAGCACGACAAATACCGCTGCACGGCCGTACCAGGGCGCCACCGCACGCGAAGTGCCAGCAGCCGCGCGGGTAGCGCTGGAACGGGTCACGCGGTCGGCGCCGCGGAAGGCAAAGTACAAAATGACAGTGCCGACAGCCCAGGACAGCAGGTAACGCACCACCGGGAAGCCATACCAAAGCATGCTCATCACGGTTTTCGGGTCTTCCTTCACATACTGGAAAACCAGACCGTTAAGACGCTGATGGAACTCACGGTAGAAGTCCATCTCCATCAGGCCCAAAAACAGCGCCAGGCTGGATGCTGCAGTCAGCCAGAAACGCAGCACACCGCGCATGGCCATGGCCTTGACACTGAGCACCGCCAGCAGCAGCGGAATACTGAAGTACACGACAATCCGGGCGTCAAAGCGCAGACCGTTGCCGAAGGCTTCAAGGAACGTCGATGCCGGGGTGTCGAGGATCATTTCCCGGTTGTAAACCAGCAATGCCACCCGCAACAGGGTGAACATCACCATCATGATCAAGGCACAGAGCAGCGTAAACGCCAGATGCGATTTGACGGTCGGTTGCAACACACGCGTGGCCGCGTGCTGTTGGCTTGGGGCGTCCGGGTTTGCCATGTCGTTTTAGGACCCATTGGTTCAAGTTGAAGTGGCTTTATCACCGGTGGCTTGCCACGGGTGCATCGCTCTTTAATTACACAGATTTTGGCCCGAGACCCACCAGAAACGCCTGAACTGAGGCGTTTACGAGTAGACAGGCAAAATTTTGCGTGCGAATTGTCTTAAAGGTACCGTGAAAATTTCGTGCAGAGCACATCTTGAAACATAAGAAAGGGCGCTCATTCCCTGTGGGAGCGGCTTGTTAGCGATTGCAGCAACGCGGTCCAACTTTAAACCGCGTCGCCTGCATCGCGGGCAAGCCCGCTCCCACAGTTCTACAACTGACGCCCTGCCTTGCTACTGCACAGCCTCAGTCGTTGCTTGGCTTGTTGATAGCCTGCAAAACATATTGCGGCAAGGCGAAAGCACCGATATGAACTTCCGGATTGTAGTAGCGGGTCACGATACCGCTACCGGCAAAACGTTGACGCAGGGTCTCAAGCGGCAACTTGCGATAGCTCGCATCAGTCGAACCCCAGGCGAAGGTCATGGAGCCGCCGATATAGGTAGGCACGGCAGCCTGGTAGAAATGCCAGTCAGCAAACAGGCTGCGCATGCGCCCGGCGGTGGTCTGCACTTCCTGCAACTGCATAAATGGCGTGCCGTTCTGGGTGACCAGTACACCCCCTTCATTCAGGCAACGGTGGCAAGCCTGGTAGAAGTTCTCGGAGAACAGCACTTCGCCCGGCCCGATCGGGTCGGTGGAATCCGAGATGATCACGTCGAATTTTTCTTCGGTGGTGGCGACAAAGCGCATGCCGTCGTCGATCACCAGGTTCAGGCGTGGATCGTCGTACGCACCCTTGGAGTGGTTGGGCAGGAACTCTTTGCACATGTCCACCACGGTGCCGTCGATCTCGACCATGGTGATGTGCTCAATGCCAATGTGCTTGGTGACTTCGCGCAACATGCCGCCATCACCACCGCCAATGATCAGCACGCGCTTGACCGCACCGTGGGCCAGGATCGGCACATGGGTAAGCATTTCGTGGTAGATGAACTCGTCCGCTTCAGTGGTCTGGATCACGCCGTCCAGAGCCATTACGCGGCCCATGACCGGGTTTTCGAAGATCACCAGATGCTGGTGATCGGTTCGCACTTCATGGAGCAGCTTGTCCATGCGAAAGCGTTGGCCATAGCCTTCGTAAAGGGTTTCGAGATAGTGGTTGTCAAGCGATTCGGCCATGGGTAGTCCCCTTGAATGCTGGTGGCAACGGACGGTCACCCGCCCATGATCGACAGCCAAACCTCATACCGCTATCGCGACACGGGTCCAACTGCCCAAGAAAGGCGCGCATTCTACGTCGAGGAACATGACAGGTCGAACCTTGACGCCGACAATCTAAGCGGGCAACCACGATTTACCGTCGCTGCCCGCTGGCAAGCAGCTCAAATACGCACATTGCCCCGCGGCCCGGCGATGGCCCAAATCACCAGCCCCAGTACCGGCAGGAACAGAATCAGCAGCACCCAAAGCACTTTCGCGCCCGTCCCGGCGCCGCTTTTGATTACGTTGATGATGGCCCAAATATCCAGGGCCAGAATAATCAGACCGATCAGACCATTAAACGTTGAACCCATGATGACGCTCCCGATTGAGTACTTGTGCTCATAGGATAGTCACCCACGGCCAGGGTTCCGTTTTTTATTGCAGCAGCCAGGGTTTCAGACGTGGACGGCAACCTTGAGAGCTTCCAGCGATGGCGCAGCGGCGATGCCGACTTCGGCACACAGTTCCAGCACGCGCGGCACGTCATTGCCGTAAACCAGCACCACCTGGATTTCGTCGTCCAGCGGCTGGCTCAGGTTGACCAGCACATAACCGCCCTGCTCCGGGCTCATGCTGCCCATCTGGATCTGGATGCGGTTGAGCGCGGTCAGCGCTTCGGTCTTGGCCAATTGCTTTGGCTTGATATTGAACGCTACATCAGGACCGAAAGAGGCGACGATCTGGGCAAACAGGTCCATCCAGGTATCGGCCTGGAACAACACCGTTTCCGGCAAGCTGCCCACCACAACCCATTCACCCAGCGGGATCGGGAAGCTGTCGTCGTAGTTGATGTCCGGGTTGGCAAGCAGAAATGCTGCCTGATCGGCGTAGGCTTGAGCCGCCTCGTCCGCGATGGAGGCGATTTCGTCGTCGCCCATGCACCCAGAGCTGATTTTGCTGATGAGTTCAACGAGAGTGGTTTTCATGGGCGAGGCCTGTCACAAGGAAAATTAAGGGCGCGCAGGATATATCAATTGCGCCCTTCAAGGGGCGATCAGCCCAACAGCTTCTCAAGTTGCGCCACGGTTTCGGCTGCGCCCATGGTCCTGGCGGCATCCAGGGCGGTGATGCCATTGGCGTCCTTGGCTTTTGGATCGGCGCCCTTGCTGATCAGGTAATCGATGATTTCCCCACGATTGAACATGGCGGCCATCATCAGCGCTGTACGGCCATCAAATGATGCGCCTTCAACTTGTGCGCCACCTTCAACCAGGGTCTTGACCATTTCCAGGTCGCCCTTGAAGGCAGCACCTGCAATCGGGCTCTGGCCATTGTCATTGCGGATCTCGGGGTCGGCATTGTGCTCAAGCAGCACCTTCACCGCTTCAACGTGGCCGTGATAGCTGGCCAGCATCAACAGGGTATCACCCTTGTGGTTGCGCAAATTGGCCGGCAAGCCCTTGCTCAGCAAGGCTGCCAGCATTGCAGCATCACCATCCCGTGCCTTGTTGAACACCTGCTCGGCAAAGTCGGCGGCCTCTTCCGGGGTCATCTGGCGGCTCTGGTCTGCTGGCTTGTTCTCTGACATGTAAGGTTCCACCCTGGCTACAAAAAAACCCTAGTTTCCTGAGACGCAGACACGGTGTCACCCCTTTTTTGCTCAATGCACCCATAGGAACAATCAATCAGCTGTCTGAGCCTGATACCGACTGGGCAAAATGCAGGATGCACGATGGCCACTCATGCAAAATGCACGACAAATGCTTTTTGCATAAATTATAAGCCGTTGATTTATATGGGTTTTTTAAAAAAAGAATAGTGGCACAATCACTGCAATCTCTACTCCATACAAGCATTCAAGCGCTAATGGAGCTGAACATATGAGCCTGATCCAGGAAAAATTCGCATCGTTGTTCTCCAACCACACTGTCACCGTAAAACCCCGCCCGGATGGCGGCGTGCTGCTGACATTGTGTGACAACGAAGGCAAACAGACCCAGCGCACACTTTCTTACACGCAACTGCATACCGCCGAGGAACTGACCTGGGCCATCAGCGCGATTCGTCGTGACCTGGCAGGCACTGCCAGTGAATTGCCGACCATTTCGCTGCTGCAAAGCCAGCATCGTTTTGCCCTGCCGACCTATCACACCCGCTGAACCCAAGGGTAGTGCAAAGCAGTCCGCGATAGATAACGGCATGACTGTGGGAGCGAGCAGGCTCACTCCCACAGCAGTGTTATTCAAACTGCGGCAGGATCAATCTCGGCAAAACTGCTCACGGTTTTATGTCCCGCCAGTTCCCCACCCTCACGGGCCAGGCCGCAGGTCAGCATGCCGGCCGCCTGTGCAGCATCGAGTTCTTCAACGATATCCGACAAAAACAGGATCTTCCCGGCCGGGCAGCCTATGGCCTCGGTAATGTGGCGATATGATTGCGCCTCACGCTTGGGCCCGGAGGTGGTGTCAAAGTAGCCATTGAACAGTGGCGTCAGGTCACCCGCCTCGGAACAGCCAAAAATCAGCTTTTGCGCCTGTATCGAACCTGACGAGTAGACATACAGGTCATACCCTTTGGCATGCCACTCGCGCAGCGCTTCGACCGCGTCCGGGTAAACATGGCCCTTAAGCTCACCCGCGGCGTATCCCTGCTTCCAGATCATCCCTTGCAAGGCCTTGAGTGGTGTGGCCTTGCGGTCTTCGGCCAGCCATTGCTGGAGGATCTCGATGACCCGCTCGACATCGGCCTCAGGCTCGCCGCTATCCAGGCGTACTGCGCCCAGCTGCATGGCCACTTCAGGGTCTTCGGCATGCTCGCGCACAAACCCGGGCAGGTGTTTGGCCGCATACGGAAACAACACGTCAAATACGAAGCTGACAGCGCTGGTGGTGCCTTCGATATCGGTCAGGATGGCTTTGATCGGCATGGGAGATCCTTAGTCTTCGAGGCGCGGGAAGCGTTCAGCGATGTCTTCGCCGGTAAAGTTGGCAACCCAGCCTTCCGGGTTGTTGAACAGGCGGATGGCGACAAAATGCGGATGCTCACCCATGTCGAACCAGTGCGGCGTGCCTGCGGGTACAGAAATTAGATCGTTCTTTTCGCACAACACCGCATACACATAGTCGCCAATATGTAGCGTAAACAACCCACGACCGGCGACGAAAAAACGCACTTCATCTTCGCCATGGCGGTGCTCGTCGAGGAATTTGGCGCGTAATTCGGTTTTTTGCGGGTGATCGCTGTTGAGACTGATCACGTCCACGGTGACATAGCCACCCTCGCTCATCAGCCGGTCAATCTGCACGCGATAGGCGTTGATCACTTCATCCTGACTGGCCCCCGGCTGGATCTGCGTGGCGGCCTGCCAGCGGTCAAAGCGCACGCCCTGCTCAGCCAGTGTTGAAGCGATATCATCAAAATGGGTGAGCACCTTGTTGGGGAGTTCCGGGCTCGATACGTGATAAACGGACAAACTGCTCATGGGGCGTGGTTCCTCGGCTTCGGCGCGCATTCGGCTTTTACAGGCCGTTCAGGCAGACCGTTCAAATCAGGGTGTGAGCTTCTTCACGGTGAAGTCAGCGTTAACGATTGAGTATTGCGCGAGCTTTCAGTTCGCATTCAAACAAAAACTCGAAGGCTTCGATCTGGCGCAAGGCGTCGCTCATGCGCGCGCCCCACGTGTAAAGGCCATGCCCGCGAATCAGATAGCCCACACAGTCCGGGTGGGCTTCAAGCCATGGCTGAACCTTGGCCGCCAGCCGCGCGATGTCTTGATCATTGTCAAAAATCGGCACCAGCACACTGGACTCATGGGTCGAGACGCCACTGAAAGCCTTTTGCAGTTCGTAGTCTTCAAATTCAATGCTGTCGCCCGGCGTCAGGCGCGACAGCACCGTGGCATTGACCGAATGGGTGTGCAGCACCGCGCCAATTTCGGGGCGCCAGCTGTACAACTGGGTATGCAGCAGGGTTTCAGCGGAGGGTTTCTTGCCTGGTTCCAGGCTGTTGCCTGCCAGGTCAGTGGCAAGCACATCATCAGGTCCCAGCTGGCCCTTGTGCTTGCCCGACACCGTCATCAGCGCCTGGCTGGCCGACAGCCGGGTGGAATAGTTGCTGCTGGTAGCCGGTGACCAGCCACGCGCATATAAAAAGCGCCCGGCTTCAATGATTTCCAGGCTCAGGTGTTCACGGGTAAGGCTCATGGCCTGTCCTCTTGCAGTCGGGTGGCAATGATAACGGCTGCAGCCAGCGCTGCGACGCTCGCCATACTAAAGGTGAAAGCGGGGCCCAGGGTGTTCCAGCTGTAACCGGAGTACAGCGCCCCCACGGCGCCACCGATACCGGCCAGCGTGGCGTACAGGGCCTGGCCCTGGCCTTGCTGGCCGGGACCGAAACTGCGTTGCACAAAGGTCATGGCCGAGGCATGAAAACTGCCAAAGGTGGCGGCGTGCAGCAGCTGCGCCAACAGCAACACCCACAGGTGCTCGGCAAAAGACCCCAGCAACAGCCAGCGCAAGGCAGCGAGGATAAAACTGAACATCAGCACCCGGCGCACGGAAAATTTCAGCAGGATACGGCGCATGGCCAAAAACATCAGCACTTCGGCCACCACTCCCAGGGCCCAGAGCAAGCCGATCACACCACGGCTATAGCCGAGGTGTTCCAGATGCAGAGTCAGAAATGTGTAGTACGGGCCGTGGCTCATTTGCATCAGCGCCACACAGGCATAGAACGCCAGCACGCCCGGGCTGAACAGTTGCTTCAAGAACCCGCCTTCCACCTGCTTGCGGCCCAGGCTGGAGGGCTGCGCATTGGGCACCCACAGGCTGCACAGCACAATGCCAGCCATGATCACGAGCAGCGCCACCGGGTAGATATCCAGGCTCAGCCATTCGAACAGGCGACCCAGGATCACCACGGCAAGGATAAAACCGATCGAGCCCCACAAACGAATCTGACTGTAACGTTCAGGCTGCTCACGCAAGTGGGCAAAGGTAATGACTTCAAACTGCGGCAACACCGCATGCCAGAAGAACGCATGCAGCGCCATCACCAGCGCCAGCCAGGCATAGCTCTGGCTGACAAAGATCAGGGCAAAACTGCACAAGGTGCAGAGCGCACCCAGACGCACGATCAGCAGACGCTGACCGCTGTAGTCCCCCAGCCAGCCCCACAGGTTGGGCGCAACGCAGCGCATCAGCATCGGGATGGCCACCAGTTCGCCAATGCGCGCACTGGAAAACCCCAGGTGATTGAAGTACAGCGCCAGAAACGGCGCTGTGGCACCCAGCAAGGCGAAATAGAAAAGATAGAAGCCTGACAGACGCCAGTAAGGAAGTGTCGCCACGGCCGTCAGACCGTGACGCTCAACAATCCTTGCATTACAACTGGCCCAGTACGGGCGTGCTGACGCGTACGTCGGCGTTCTGGCCGCGATGACGCAACAGGTGATCCATCAGCACAATGGCCATCATGGCTTCGGCAATCGGCGTGGCACGGATACCCACGCACGGGTCATGACGACCCTTGGTAATCACGTCCACCGGATTGCCATGCACATCGATCGAGCGGCCCGGGGTGGTGATGCTCGAGGTTGGCTTGAGCGCCAGGTGGGCAACGATCGGCTGGCCAGACGAAATACCGCCCAGGATGCCGCCGGCGTTGTTGCTCAGGAAACCTTCAGGGGTCATCTCGTCGCGATGCTCGGTGCCGCGCTGGGCAACACTGGCAAAACCGGCGCCGATTTCAATACCTTTTACGGCATTAATGCTCATCAGCGCATGGGCCAGCTCGGCATCCAGACGGTCGAAAATCGGCTCGCCCAACCCCGGGATCACGCCTTCGGCGACCACGGTGATTTTGGCGCCAACCGAGTCCTGGTCACGGCGCAGTTGATCCATATAGGCCTCAAGCTCCGGCACTTTGTCCGGGTCAGGGCTGAAAAAGGCGTTTTGTTCAACCGAGTCCCAGGTCTTGAACGGGATTTCAATCGGGCCCAGCTGGCTCATATAACCGCGAATCACGATGCCTTGGGTGGCCAGGTACTTTTTCGCGATGGCACCGGCGGCCACACGCATGGCCGTTTCACGCGCCGAACTGCGCCCGCCGCCGCGGTAATCGCGCTCGCCGTACTTGTGGTGATAGGTGTAATCAGCGTGGGCCGGGCGGAACAGATCCTTGATCGCCGAGTAATCCTTGGACTTCTGGTCAGTGTTACGGATCAGCAGGCCAATGGCGCAGCCAGTGGTGCGGCCTTCAAACACCCCGGAGAGGATTTCAACTTCGTCGGCCTCCTGACGCTGGGTGGTGTGGCGGCTGGTGCCGGGCTTGCGTCGATCCAGATCACGTTGCAAATCTTCAAGGGACAGCTCCAGCCCTGGCGGGCAGCCATCAACAATGGCGACCAACGCCGGACCATGGCTTTCGCCAGCGGTGGTGACAGTGAACAGCTTGCCGTAGGTATTGCCGGACATGCAGGGCGCTCCGCGAAAATCAGCCGATAAATTTCAGCCCGGGATCAGTTCAAGTCTTGTTGCAACACAACAGATGTTGAACAGATCCCAGATAACCAAAAGCGCCAGTATACGCAGGCTACCTCTGTAGTTCATCCTCGAACCTTACTCATCCGGGTTTGTCCAACCGGCACACTAGACAATGATGGCGCTATGATGCTGCGAATACTTTTATTAGCACTGACCCTGTTTGGCTTTGGCACCCAGGCCCTGGCGGCCCCGCCCTCCAATGTCTTGCTGCGGCCCATTGAGCTCGATACCGGCTCCGGCACGCTGTATGGCTCGCTGGTTTTGCCCAAGAGCGACAAGCCCGTACCCGTGGTGCTGATTATTGCCGGTTCCGGCCCGACTGACCGCGACGGCAACAACCCTATCGGCGGGCGCAATGACGCCCTGAAAAAACTGGCCTGGCGCCTGGCCCAGAGCAATATTGCCAGCGTCCGCTTCGACAAGCGCGGCATCGCCCAGAGCCAGCCTGCCGGGCCTGACGAGCAAAAGCTCAACTTCGATCAGTATGTGTCCGACGCCGTGGCCTGGGGCGAGAAACTCAAAAGCGACCCGCGCTTTGGCAAGGTGTTTGTGCTCGGGCACAGTGAAGGCGCAATGATCGCCAGCCTGGCAGCCCCACAAATCGGTGCTGCCGGCGTGGTTTCGATTGCCGGTACAGGGCGCCCGGTGGGCGTGCTGTTGCGCGAGCAACTGCAACGCAATCACCTGCCGCCTGCCCTGCTCAAGCGCAGTTTTGAGCTGATCAGCAGCCTGGAAGCCGGCAAGACCGACGACAAGGTGCCCAAGGATCTGCAAGTGATCTTCCGCCCCAGCGTGCAGCCGTACATGATCAGCCTGCTGCGCCATGACCCGGCAGCCGCTTTCGCCGCACTGAAAATGCCGGCCATGATCATTCAGGGCACCCACGACATTCAGGTAGAGGTCAAGGATGCCCGCCTGCTCAAGGCCGCCAAGCCCGATGCCGTACTGACACTGATCAATGGCATGAACCACGTGATGCGCATCGTGCCAATGGACATGAAGCGCCAGGTGCAGTCCTATAACGACCCCAATCAGCGTTTGGCAGGCGAACTGGGCGATCGAACTGTGCGCTTTATCACGAAAGTCAATGCGGGCCAGCCCTACAGTACTGCGCATAACGGCCGATAAACCGGTGTCGGCCGTCTTTGCTTGGCTGACATCCAGCACAGGATCGAGCCGTTATGAGCGACACCCCAACACAACCCGCCGGGCCCGAGGCACCGGAAGTGCCCGAGGCCCCGCCGCTGCCTTGGGCCGATGTGCAGCCCGAGCATTTGCGCATGCTGCGCCTCGCCCCCCTGCCCACTGACCGCAACACCGGGGCACGGTCGTTACGCTTTGTGCAGTTCGGCCACGCCACACGCCACAGCAAAGACCTCAGCCTGCTGCGCATGACCATCACCCTGCCCGGCCAGCGCGTGCGCAGCGAACAGAACCAGCTTGACCTGTGGGTCGACCATAGCACCCACCGCGTGCGTTTCAGCCCTGAGCGCGGTTTGCAAGTTGAACCGGCGAACCGCGGGATCGGCCGCTTTCTGCTGGCTCAGGCCGCGTTGTGGGCGCAGAAAAAATGGTCGCACTACCGCGTTGACGGCACCGACCTGGCCAGCCGGGACGCCCTGAATGAAGACAGCCGCCTGCGCCGCGATCATGTTTTGCGGGTACAGGGCTTTGATGTGGTGTATGCCGACGCCCAGTTTCTCAAGGCACGGATCGAAGACGTGCAAGTGGGCGAGTTGCTGGACAGCTGGAATGGCGAAAAGCTTCAGTTCCTCGACATTCTTGAGACTGCGCAAATGCTCCAGCAAGCCGAACAGAACTTGCAGGAACAAGAGGTAAAACTGCGGGAAAAAGAAGAAAAACTCGGCAGGTACCAGCGCGAAGAAATGGGCCTGCGCTTTACCATCACCTGCCTGGTAGCCTTTTCGGTGTTCCAGGCAGGGTTGTTGATCTGGATTGCGACGCACCGCTGATGGTACCCACCCGCTGCACAGGGTCACTATGGGTTACGGATAGCCAAGACCTGTTCCCCTGGGGTAGCGCAACGCCCCCGGCTGGCTGCCATCGGCCAGGGCAAAAATATCAACCGGCAAACGCCCCACGGGGACGCTCCGCCCCAGCATGACATCCACAGCAGCCGGCAAGGCTGGCCCCAGCAGACCTCGGTCATACCCCCTGGACGAGTAGGTCGCCAATGTGGCGCCGGCGATATCGTCAAATTCCACCACATCGTAGGGCGAGTTCATCGTCAGATGAATAGCCAGCTTGCCGCGGGACGTGGCGTATTCCATGGCACAGCGCAGCCATTGCAAACTGCTCTGCACGGTTGCTCCTGACAACAACTGATCGGCATGCGCATTTCGCACGACAGCACTGACACCGATTGAAGAGGTACCGAGAATCACCGTTTCTGCGGCGTTGATCGCCCGCTTTATCTCAACCCAGCCAACGCCTCTCAGCGCCTTGCCTGTCAACAGGAGCGCAGGATAGCCGGCCTCCTCGAACCTGCGGCGCAAGGCTTCGGCCTGCTCATTCCTCGGGGTCAGGATCAAGATCCGCGCGCACTGGTTCTTCAGAGGCAACGCGGCGCACTGATTACGAATCAATGTAATGGATTGCGCGGTAATACGTTGCTCGAGCGCACGATGTGCCGGGCTGCCAATTATATTCAACTCAGGTCGAGGCCTGGCGCCCTGCTCGGCGGTAATCCCGTTGCGCAACTTCATTCGCACAATCCGCAATACCGACTGATCCAGTTCCTGTCGATCAATATCGCCCGCCTCGACAGCCGCTACCACCTGATCAACCAACCCGGACAGGAGCCCGGCCTGGCGAGCGGTACGAAATTCAATGGGCATCAGGGCGATATCCACATCCGCCTGAAAAGCCTTTATCACGGCGTCGGCCTGACCGAAAAAACCGGCAATGGCCTTCATATCCATCGCATCCGTGATGCTCACGCCCTGAAAGCCAAGCTCACCCCGTAGAATATTGTGCTGAATTTTCCGCGACATGGTCGCAGGTGCAATAATCGGTTCACCGGTGCGCGTCTGAACCAGGGTGCTATCGAGCGCAGGATATTGAATATGGGCGGTCATGACCATTTCTGGCGCTTCACCCGCTTCAATGGCCAAACGATAGGGCGCCAGATCAATTGCCCAGGCATCTTCACGGGACTTGTTCACCACCGGCAGCCCGATATGCGAGTCCGTTTCCGTATCCCCATGCCCCGGGAAATGCTTGTACGCCGCGATCACGCCCTGTGCAGCCATACCTTGCATCATGCGTCGGGCCAACAGGCTGACCGTGCGTACATCATCACCAAAAGCGCGCACATTGATGACGGGGTTGAACGGGTTGCTGTTGACGTCCACCACCGGGGCAAAATTCAAGTTAAACCCCAGAGCCGCAATCTCGGCGGCCAACACCACACCCTGGTCATAAGCCATCCGCTCGTCACCACCGCCGTGCCAGGCCGCAGCCAATGCCATGTTGCCCGGGAAAACCGTGGCCGCCCTGCGCGGCAGGCGAAACACTGACCCCCCCTCCTCGTCCACCCCCAGCAACAGGCCGAGTTCACCCGCGACCGGGGGCACAGCGCGCAGATCATCCAGAAGGGTTCTGCCCTGCTCAAGCGAACTCAAATTGTTACCAAACAAAATCACCCCGCCAATGGCGTTGTTACGCAGGGCATCGCCCATGGCGGAATTGAACCGGGTGGTACTCAGGGTGCACGCTGGCTGGTCGTCAGGACACCAATAACGAAAGGCCACGAGCAACTTCTGCCCGATTTTTTCGCGCAGGGTCAAGCCCTCAAGGAGGCATCGGGCGCGCGTGTCGAGATCAGTGTCGCTGGGAGCCAAAGGAAACCGGGACGCTTGTGTCATGCTTTGATCCTCGTATACAAACCAATACGGGCATCAAGCAGGCAGCCACTTCAGGGAGATGCGTGCCAAAACCGCTTCGCTTGATGCCCAGCCGTTGTCGAATGTATCGAGTTGCGGACGAACAAAAAGCGAAGAGGTATTGCAGCGTTTGTAATGCTCTTGCCTGATCAGATTCGAGAAGCAAACAGCCCCTGATGGGCACGGCACTGTTCGGCGGTCAACATGAATACACCGTGCCCCCCGCGCTCAAAATCAAGCCAGGCGAAGTCGACTTCCGGGTACAGCGACTCAACGTGTATCTGGCTGTTGCCTACCTCAACGATCAGCAAGCCTTTTTCGGTCAGATGATCAGCCGCTTCGGCCAGCATCCGGCGTACCAGGTTCAGGCCGTCGTCACCGCAGGCCAGCCCCAATTCCGGCTCGTGCTGATACTCGGCCGGCATGTCGGCGAAATCTTCGGCATCCACATACGGCGGGTTGGACACAATCAGGTCGAAACGCTGCCCCGGCAAGCCATCAAAGCCGTCGCCCTGCACGGTGTAAACCCGTGCGTCGACACCGTGGCGCTCGATGTTCTGGTTGGCCACTTCAAGGGCCTCAAAGGACAGGTCAGCCAGTACCACTTCGGCGTTCTGGAACTCGTAGGCACAGGCGATGCCGATACAGCCCGAACCGGTACACAGGTCAAGAATGCGTGCAGGTTCAGCACCCAGCCACGGTTCAAAACGCTTTTCAATCAGCTCACCGATCGGCGAGCGCGGGATCAGCACGCGCTCATCGACGATAAACGACATGCCGCAGAACCAGGCCTCACCCAACAGATAGGCCGTGGGCACGCGCTCTTCGATACGGCGCTTGAGCAGATGTTGCAGGTTGACCAGCTCATCGTCTTCAAGGCGGCAGTCGAGATAGCTATCGGCAATTTCCCACGGCAGGTTCAGCGCACCCAGCACCAGTTGACGGGCTTCATCCCAGGCATTGTCGGTACCATGACCAAAGAACAGATCTTCCCCATGAAAGTGGCTAACGGCCCAGCGAATATGGTCGCGCAAAGTGCGCAGGCGGGAAGTGATCAATGGTCTTACTCCTCAAAATCGATTGGCGATTCTAACAGCCAAACTCCAACGCGCCAAAGGTGAGCCGGACGACTACACGTGACGGCGTTTCAAAAAGTAAGACCGTGTACAATAAAAAACTGAAATCGCTCCATTTTGTACATTTTATGGCTACAACATATTTGCTTGACATCGCTACAGGCCAGCAACCACAAGGCCTGCACGACTAGTCATTCACATAAACGCTCCGCCAGTGGAGAATGTCGCAAAAGCCCCATTCAAAGGAGCCCCCGAATGCCCGCTTTAAAGACGATGTTTCAACTCACAGGACGTGGCTATGCCGCAGCCAATCTGAGCAACGCCAGCCTGCTGATCATCGATGCGCAAAATGAGTACTTGAGCGGGCCATTGGCCCTTTCCGGCATGGACGCGGCCACCGCCAACATTGCCCGTCTGCTTGAAGCTGCCCGCAAGGCAAAGCGCCCGGTCATCCATATCCGTCACCTGGGCACCGTTGGCGGTATGTTCGACCCTCAGGGCGAGCGTGGCGCCTTCATCAAGGGCCTGGAACCACAGGGTGATGAGCAGATTATCGAGAAGCGCATGCCCAACGCATTCAACGACACCGGGCTGCAAAAGGCCCTGGAAAACCTCGGCTCGCTGGATGTGATCGTCTGCGGCTTCATGAGCCACTCCAGCGTCAGCACTACCGTGCGTGCGGCCAAGGACTACGGCTTGCGCTGCACCCTGGTGGAAGACGCCTGCGCCACCCGCGACCTGCCGACCGCGGACGGCATTATCAGCGCCGAGCAAGTGCAAAAAGCCGAAATGGCCATCATGAACGACAACTTTGCCACCCTGACGTTGACCCAAAACCTGATTTGATCTGAACCGGACGTTGACGGGCGGCCCCTGCAACCGCCCATCCCGGACCAGCTCCAGCCTGCGGGCGCTTTCCTATTTCACTACACTCAGGAACAACCTGACGAAGTCCCTGTCGAAGGGCCGATACCCTTTAAGGAAAGATCGGAATGAAGATCTCCGATGGTTTTGATGCTCGGCGTTTGCGCCCCAAGGCTCATCGCGACTGGCGCTCGCGCCTGGTACTGATGTTTGCAGCGCTGCTGGCACTGCTTGGCATGCTGTTGCTGTTGGCGGGTGCCGCCAGCCTGATTGGCCATCCAACGGCACTGGGCGAGCTCAATGCCAGCCCCGCAGGTGCAACACTGGTGTTGGTGTCCGGCCTGTTGGTGTGCTGGCTAGGGGTATGGATGTGGCGTCGACGCCGGCGCCTGATGCGCAAGCCATTTGGCCTGAACATGGCCCCGCACCTGATGAAAAAACACGACTGACGCATATCCGCCGCCCGATTGTCGTCGACTTGGGTAAACTGGCAGCCCTTCGCGGAGGCTGACATGCAAGACGACGATTTTTCCCTGTTCAAAAACGAGATTCGCGGTGTCAAACCGATCAAGCATGATCGTGCCGACACCGGCAAACCCAAGGCTGACCGTGCGCAGCTGGCCAAGTTGCGCCAGAACGCCATTGTGCGCACCAACGCGACCATCATCGACGGCCTGTCAGACCAGTTTGTGATTGATGTTGGCCCCGAGGACCAGCTGAGCTGGGCCCGTGACGGCGTGCAGGAAAGCCAGATGCGCAAGCTCAAGCTGGGGCAGATCGCCTTTGAAGGCAGCCTTGACCTGCACGGCATGACCGTTGAAAAGGCCCGCGAAACCCTTTGGGAATTCCTCGGTGAAGCCGTGCGCCTTGAAGTACGTTGCGTGCGCGTTACCCACGGCAAGGCCGTGCGTCTGGACGGCAAGCGCCCGATGATCAAAAGCCACGTCAACACCTGGCTGCGCCAGCACTCACAGGTACTGGGCTTCTGCTCCTGCCAGGCCAGGCATGGCGGCGCCGGCGCGGTCTATGTGATGCTCAAGCGCACCATGATGGAGGGGCGTGACGAGTAACAGCGTGTCATCACGCTTGCAGCGTCGTGTCAGCCCCCGTACCCTTACTCTTTGCGAAAAATCCCACAGGTAGATTAATGTCCCTGGAACAAAACTACACCGCGATCCTCGGTCAACTCGGCGAAGACGTTTCCCGTGAAGGCCTGCTGGATACGCCAAAGCGTGCCGCCAAGGCCATGCAGTACCTTTGCCGCGGCTATGAACAAACCCTGGAAGAAGTCACCAACGGTGCCTTGTTCAGCTCAGACAACAGCGAAATGGTGCTGGTCAAGGACATCGAGTTGTACTCGCTGTGCGAACACCACCTGCTGCCGTTTATCGGCAAGGCCCATGTCGCCTACATTCCGAGCGGCAAAGTGCTGGGCCTGTCGAAAGTGGCGCGTATTGTCGATATGTATGCCCGTCGCCTGCAGATCCAGGAAAATCTCAGTCGCCAGATCGCCGACGCCGTGATGCAAGTCACCGGCGCCCTGGGCGTGGCCGTTGTGATCGAGGCCAAGCACATGTGCATGATGATGCGCGGTGTCGAGAAGCAGAACTCGTCGATGATCACTTCGGTGATGCTGGGTGAGTTCCGCGAAAACGCCGCCACGCGCAGCGAGTTTCTCAGCCTGATCAAGTAACTGCGGCACAGAAAAAACCGGCGTTTATCGCCGGTTTTTTTTCGCCTGCACAATTTCAGGTAAGCTGCGTCCCTTCTTAATTTGCCCATGAGGCTTTTACTGTGTTTATCAAAGCGCTTCGCGTAGGCCTGGGTCAGCTCATCATCGCTGGCGATTTCGTGACACGTCCAAGCAAAAAGCAGCGCCCTGCCGCCGCTCAGGCGCAGGTCGACCAGGCTGCCAAGGGCCTGACCCTGTTTCAGTTCCACGCCTGCCCTTTCTGTGTAAAAACGCGCCGCACCCTGCGCCGCCTGAATGTGCCAGTGGCCCTGCGTGACGCGAAGAACAACGAGCAGGATCGCCAGACCCTGCTGGAGCAAGGGGGCAAGATCAAAGTGCCTTGCCTGCGCATCGAAGAAGGCGGCAAAACCACCTGGATGTATGAGTCCAAGGTGATCATTGACTACCTGAACCAGCGCTTTGCCAACGTTTAAGGCCATCCCCCGGTCTACCCTCTCTGTGGGAGCGAGCCTGCTCGCGAACGACCTTCGCGAGCAGGCTCGCTCCCACAGTTGAAGTTTCCTTCAGACCTCGTCAGCGGCTACAGAATGTGCGCACAAAAAAACCGGCACTTGGCCGGTTTTTTTAAAGGGGCGATTTGCTCAATCGAGCATTCCCACATGCCGCGGATGGCTGGCCACCCGCGCCAGCCAGGCCTGAATACCCGGGTAGCCGCTCAGGTCAAACCCGCCCTGATGGGCCACATGGGTATAGGCATACAGCGTCACGTCGGCGATCGAGTATTGCTCACCCACCAGATACGGCGTGCGTGTGAGCTGTTGCTCCATCACGTCCAGCGCCTTGTAGCCACGCTTTTGCAGCTTGCGGTATTCCTCAAGGCGCTCTTCGGGTAGCCCCAGGTAAAACTGGATAAAGCGCGCCACCGCAATATAAGGCTCATGACTGTACTGCTCGAAAAACTGCCATTGCAGCACTTGCGTGCGCAAACGCGGTTCGGTCGGCAAAAACTCGCTGCCGTCGGCCAGGTAGTTGAGAATCGCGTTGGACTCCCACAGGCACGTACCGTCTTCCAGCTCCAGCACCGGCACTTTGCCGTTGGGGTTTTTCGCCAGAAACTCCGGGGTCTCGGTTTCACCCTTGAGAATGTCCACGGCAAACCACTGATACTCAAGCCCCAGCAAATGCAGCATCAGCTTGATCTTGTAGCAGTTGCCCGAGTTGTAATCGCCATAAACCTTGAGCATTGCGCCTCCTTCAGGCCGCCTGGGCAGCCTGGGCCTGACGAATCACGTTGGCCAGACGCTTGAGGCCTTCATGCAGACGCGCCGGATCGATGTGGCTGAAGTTCAGGCGCAGGCTGCCCACGTTCTGGTCCGGGTTGGCGAAGAACGGCTCGCCCGGCATAAAGGCCACGTTCTGTTCCAGCGCAGGCTTGAGCAAAGTGCGGGTATCGAACGGTTGCTTGAGGGTCAGCCAGAAGAACAAACCGCCCTGGGGCACATGCCAGTCAGCCAGATCCGAGAAATGCTCTTCCAGCGCCAGCTGAAAACCGTCACGGCGCACGCGGTAGAAATCACGCAGCTCGGCCAGGTGATTACTCATTTTCTCGGTGCCGATCCACTGCAAGGCTTGCCACTGGCCAACGCGGTTGGTGTGCAGGTCAGCCGATTGCTTGAGGCGCAGCAAGTGCGGGTACAGGTCAGGGCTGGCAATCAGGAAACCGACGCGCAGGCCCGGCAACAGGGTCTTGGACACAGTGCCGGTATAGATCCAGCTGGCTTTTTTCAGGCGGCTGACGATCGGTGTGGCGCTGCCACCGTCGAAGTTCAGCTCGCGGTACGGCTCGTCTTCGATCAGGGTCACGCCGAACTCGTCGAGCAAGGCAGCAACCGCGTCGCGCTTGGTTTCGCTGTAACGCACAGCAGACGGATTCTGGAACGTCGGGATCAGGTAGATGAACGCCGGGCTGTGTTTTTCCAGCTGCACGCGCAACGCAGCCAGATCAGGGCCATCAGCTTGCAGCGGGAACGTCAGGCATTCGGCGCCGAACAATTGGAAGATTTGCAGCGCCGCCAGGTAGGTCGGTGCTTCGAGCATGATTTCGGTGCCCTTGTCGATATACAGCTTGGCTGCCAGATCCAGCGCCTGCTGCGAACCGCTCAACACCATCACCTGGCTGGCATCGCAATCAACCCCCAGTGCGCGAGCCTCTGCAGCCAGTACTTCACGCAGTGCCGGCTCACCTTCGCTCATGCCGTACTGACCCATCGAGGCAGGCATATCGGTCCAGTCGACCTTGGGCAGCATGGCCTCGGCCGGTAGCCCGCCAGCGAAAGACATGACTTCCGGACGTTGGGCCGCAGCCAGAATTTCACGAATCAAGGAGCTTTTCAGGCGGGAAACACGTTCGGAGAAGGCCATACAGATCACCGGTAGCGGAAGTAATTGGAAATAAGTCAAACTGTTTGACCGAAACTACGCCGCGAACCCTAGATACGTCAATATGCTTGACCTTAAAAATCCGACCACTCAGCGCGCCGCCATGGAAGCCTTCTTCTTTGGCTATCAAGCATTTACCGCCAAAGCGGATGAAATGCTGGCACGTCGTGGGCTGAGTCGGGTGCATCAGCGTATTGTTTTTTTTATCGCCCACCACCCCGGTGTCAGCGTCAAGGAACTGCTGACCTTACTGGGCGTGAGCAAGCAGGCCCTGAATACGCCATTACGCCAGTTGATCGAGATGGCCCTGGTGCGCAGCGTCGCGCCCGAGACCGACAAGCGCAAACGCCTGCTGGAACTGACTGCCGACGGTGTGGCCTTCGAAAAGAGCCTGCGCCGCGAACAGGTCAAGCTGCTGCAAAGGGTATTTGCTCAGGCAGGTGAAGACGCGGTGAATGGCTGGCTGGCGGTCAATCATGCCCTGGGACAAAGCCGCCAGCTCTAGAGCAGGGTTCCTGTGGAAGGTGGCTTGTTCTGTGAGCGGGCTTGCCCGCGATGCAGGCGCCGCAGTACTCCAGTTGTACCGCAGCGATCCAATCGCGAGCAAACTCGCTCCCACAGAAAACAGACACCCACCCATCACTTTCTGATCACAATATGAAAAACATTATTTGCTTTTTTTGTATACAAAAGCATAATTCACTTCGCCTGCGTTTCTGACCCGAAAGTCAGAAAAACATCTCCCGCCACACCCAGTGCCCTTAAAAATAATAAAAGCCTGAGGAAATCACCGTGGACAGCCAAAAGTCAGAAATACCCGTTGTCGAACTTGCCACGCCCGCCGCCCGCAGCTGGCTGGAACGCCTGTTCAAACTGTCACTGCATGGCACCACGGTCAAAACCGAGCTGATTGCCGGGCTGACCACCTTCATCACCATGGCCTACATCATCTTCGTCAACCCCAACATCATGGCCGATGCTGGGATCGATCATGGTGCAGCCTTCGTCGCCACCTGCATTGCCGCCGCTCTCGGCAGCCTGTTGATGGGGCTTTACGCCAACTGGCCAGTAGGCCTGGCGCCAGGTATGGGACTGAATGCGTTTTTTACTTACACCGTGGTCGGAACCATGGGTTACAGCTGGGAAACAGCATTGGGTGCCGTGTTTGTCTCCGGTGTGCTGTTCCTGATTCTGACCCTGTCGCGGGTGCGTGAATGGCTGCTCAACAGCATTCCCGTCAGCTTGCGGTACGCGATGGGTGCTGGGGTGGGGTTGTTCCTGGGGATTATCGGCCTGAAAACCTCGGGCATTATCGTCGACAGCCCGGCCACCCTGATCAAGCTCGGTTCATTGCGCGACCCTGCCCCGCTGCTGGCAGCGGTGTGCTTTTTGATGATTGCGATTCTGAGCTATCACCGCGTCTTCGGCGCCATCCTGATCAGCATTATCGCCGTGACCCTCGCCGGCTGGGGCCTGGACCTGGTGCATTACAACGGCATCATGTCGGCACCGCCAAGCCTTGCACCGACCTGGATGGCCATGGACCTCAAGGGCGTTTTCAACATCAGCATGATCAGCGTGGTGCTGGCCTTTCTGTTTGTACACATGTTCGATACGGCCGGCACCCTGATGGGCGTGGCCCAGCGTGCCGGGCTGGTGAAGGCCGATGGCAGGATCGAAAACCTGTCCCGGGCCCTCAAGGCCGACAGCGCCTCCAGCGTGTTCGGTGCGGTGGTCGGCGTGCCACCCGTGACCAGCTACGTGGAAAGCGCCGCAGGCGTTGCGGCAGGCGGACGTACCGGGCTTACTGCCGTCACCGTGGGCGTGTTGTTTGTGGCCGCCATGTTCTTTGCCCCTCTGGCTGGCATGATCCCCGCTTATGCCACGGCAGGCGCTCTGATTTATGTGGCCATGCTGATGATGGGCGGCATGCAGCACATCAACTGGGACGAACCCACTGACTGCATCCCGGCCATAGTGACCGTGATCATGATGCCTTTGACCTTCTCGGTCGCCGACGGGATTGCCCTGGGCTTTATCAGCTTTGTCGCACTCAAGGCAGGCACCGGCAAATACCGGGAAATTTCCGTCAGCCTGTGGGTGCTCTGCGCTATTTTCATCGCCAAGTTTATTTACCTGTAAACCTGGCGGTATCAATCGGCCCCGCAATGACGCGGGGCCTTTGTTGTTTGGGAGGAAGTGATGAGTCTGGAAACCTGGCTGCTGTTCAGCAGCGCGGCATTGGTGGTAATCCTGATTCCAGGGCCGCTGTCGTTATTGATGATCAGCAACAGTCTGAACTACGGCTTGCGCCGTTCGTACCCGGCTTTTCTGGGAGGTGTATTTGCCTCGATCTGCCTGCTCAGCGCTTCGGCACTGGGTTTGGGCGCCTTGCTGCTGGCCTCGGAAAAACTCTTCAGCGCCCTGAAGATCGTGGGCGCGCTGTACCTGTTTTACCTGGCCTGGCAAAGCTGGAAACAATCGCGTCAGCCGGCCACCGTCACCAATGTGCCCGAAGCCGCACCAATACCGCGCTTTAGCGCCCTGTTTGGGCGCGCGTTCGTGCTGGGGGCCAGCAATCCTAAGGACATTCTGTTCTTTGCTGCCTTTTTGCCGCAGTTTCTCAACCCCGATCTACCGTTCCTCAACCAGTTACTGGTGATGATCGCCACCTGGACCGTGCTCGACCTGCTGTGCAAGCTGGCCTACGGCCTGGGTGCCCACGGTGCGGCGGGGTACCTGCGCAGCGGCAAGGGCCAGAGCTGGTTCAACCGGGTCAGTGCCGGGCTGTTCAGCGTGGCAGGCACGGCGTCGTTGTTGAGCCGCTGATTGCACACAAGCCCGTAGCAGCTGCCGAAGGAACGAGGCTGCGTTCGATTGCGAAGCAATCGTAAGACCTGAGTTCGCGATTTATCTGATGGACAGCGGATTCAGGTTCTACGACGGCTACGCCGCCGAACGCAGCCTCGTTCCTTCGGCAGCTTGTGTCTAAAGAAAGGAATAAAGTCTGGGGTGAGAGCGGTGAATGGCAGGTTGTTCGGCAGCAGTGTTA